>JADFPW010000022.1 GCA_022562105.1 Planctomycetota bacterium | reverse complement strand
GGTACTTCTGGAAACGAGCTGGCCAACTCTCGCCCAGGGCTTCCGGACCGACGGTCGCCAGCGCTGCCACCAGCGAGTCCAAATTGCGTTGATCATCGGTCTCGGCGAGGGCGTCGAGATGTTCCAGCAGTGTGACCGCAAGACGTTCGCGCTGCTCAGCGGTGGCGAGCGTGCCCATCGATTGAACCAGCGTATCCAGGTCCGCCGATACTCCTGCCCTGAGAGAGGCATCCAGAACGGCTTGGCCGGCGGTGAATGCACCCTGGGGAGCGGCCACTCGGTCTGCGTCGTAGATTTGGCGGAGAAACGGAATGGCTTCGGCGTCGCGGCCGGCTTTGACCAACGATTCGGCGAGCATGGTGCGCGTGGCCCGCAGTGTTTTCGGGTCGGCTCCCACCGAGACCAGCTCGTCAGCCATGGATTTGAGGTAGTCCACGCGCCGACTGCCCGCCGTCGCCAGCCTTCCCATCCAGCCCAGCCGCTGCTCCGGTGTCTGTGTGCTCAGCCAGGTTGTCAGGGAGGACCAAGCCGCGTCGCGCACCGGCTCGGAGACCTCAATCGCGGGATCGCATCGCTTGGCGAGGGCTTCGGCATGGCTGGGCTCGGAAGCGAGTGTTCCCATCGCTTTGCAGGCGGCACGCCGAACGCCGAGATCGGCGTTTTGGGTCAGGACTACGATGCGTTCAACGTCGGCCGATCCGCCGGTGGAGGCCACGCCCTGAATGGCCGGGACCAGCAACGCGGGTTCGGTCACGCTCAGGTAAGATGAAAAGTCGTCGGCAAACGCCGAGTCATTGACCGCGACCATGGTGGTCAGCAATGATCGTTTGAGACGCAGGGCGCCGGCGGGGGCGTCATTCAACCTGTGGCGTAGCGGGCCGATAGCAGCCGTTAGATCCGGCGGGTTGCCGTTGGCCGCCCGGGTCGAGAGTAGCCCCAGTGAGACTGCGGCCTCGGTGACGCAATTCAAGTCCGCCCCCGGATTATCAATCTCGGAGATCAACGCGGGGATGGCGGCCGGATTCTGGAGCTGGCCTAGAATCCGCAGCAGCGTCTCCCGAACGCCAGGGTTGGTTTCAGCTTCGAGTTGGGCGAGCACCGGTTCCAAATCGCCGGGTTGAGTCAACGCGCCGATAGTGGCCGCGATGGACCGTCGAACGTCCGGCGATGGATCGCCCAATCGTTGGCGAAGCGTCGCCTGGACGGATTCGGACGGCAGCACGCCGTCGGGGATGCGTTCCTTGATTAGATTCGCCGCCGTCAGGCGAACCGTCGCCGACTCGTGACCCAGCCAGGAAATCAGCCGTTCATCGCGTTGAGCCTCGTCAATGGTGAGTTGATGGGCGAGTCGCACAAACTCGTCGATGATTCGATCGTCCTGATTTCGCGACTCACGGAGTTCTCGTTCGAGCTGATCGGCCCGCTTGAGGATCTCACGCATCTGGGCGGTGCGCAGCGCCAGCCGATCGGTCATCCACTCCGCATCCGAGATCTGTTGCTTCTCCGCCCACCAGGTGTGCCATCGATCGATGTCCAATCCGTAATCCCGGCGGGACGCGGGTCGTAGTGCTTCGACCACCATCGGGGTGATCGGATCGCCCGGGCGCAGCAGCGTAATGAGCTGGCCGACCACGCTACGTCGGTCGATGTTCGGTGCCAGCGCATCGACCGCTGCCCGACGAAGCTTCAACGGCTGGGCAGGATCTCCAGCCAGCGTTCCAAGACGTTCTGCTACCCCCGCATCCGGATAGGCCGCCAAGGCGGCTGCCGCCGAGCCCGAGACCTCGTCGTTCTCATCGCCCAACGCCCCGAGCAACGGTTCGATCAGGCGCGGGTCGAGTGCCGTCGGATCGGACATGCCGACCCCGGCCACGGCCTGACACATCACCATGCGCGTCGAGGATGGCTTGGTTGGAGCCAGGAGCTGAACGGCTAGCAGCGTCGCTGCGTCGGTGCGGCGTAACAGGAGCTCGTCGGCCTGGCTCCGCCGTGTTTCGAGGGTGTCCTGCTCATTCTCGATACTCTGTTGGCGGCGCTGAAGCCACTTGAGCTCCTCATCCGGTGGCGGGGCCTCGGAGAGCTGGGGCGATTGAGCCACACCCGTCGAGAACACCACGCCCAAAAAAATCAGAGACCATGATCCTAGCATTGCGCTTCGCGTATCACCCTTATACCCTGGTTCGGACAGCCCAGTCGGCCTGCGCCCGCGGGTAAACACTTCACTTGTAGTCGCTGGCCCGGCGGCGTGCAAATGGAAGTATGAACCGGTTGTCCCTCCCGGACCGTTGCAACGCATGGCATCAAACCCCGGCTTTTCTAATGGCCGGGGCCCGGATTTCGCGGTGCCGCCCAGGGGCGGCCGGTCCGATGTGCACTCTCGTGCGGTACTCCGGTCACCAAGGCCGCTGATTGACAGGGCGTGGGCGGGTTCGATACACTGCCCTCGCAGGTGGATGGCGGAGCCTCAGCCGCACCCCAACGAGATCGATGACGATCGTTGCATGACTACGACGGCGGTGTTCGCGTCGAATGCGGCGAGGCCGCCTCTGCTTGAAGTCCAATCATGGGGGAACGACAATGTCTACACAGGCGCCAATGAAGTTGCAGGGATGGATCGACGAGAATCGCCACCTACTCAAGCCGCCGGTGGGCAATCGGTACATGTACAGCGGTAACGATTTCTTCGTCATGATTGTCGGCGGCCCCAACGCGCGCAACGACTTTCACATCACCGCCTCCGAAGAGTTTTTCTACCAGATCAAGGGGGACATCACCGTTCGAATTCGTGAAGACGGCAAGATCGTCGATCACCAGATCAAGGAGGGCGAGACCTTCTTTATCCCATCGAAAGTTCCCCACTCGCCCCAGAGACCGGCCAACACCGTTGGAATGGTCATCGAGCGTACTCGCCCGCCGGGTGAAATGGAACATATCGTGTTTTACTGCGAAGGTTGCGGTGAACTGGTTCACGATATCGAGTTCGACTGCAAGGACATCGTCGAACATTTCCGCGACACGATGGAGTTGTTTTGGAAGAACGACGAACATCGCAGCTGCAAGAATTGCGGCAAGATGGTCGACAAGCCGGTGCCGAAGTATTGAGTTGCCCCGTGCTGCCGACTCACCCACAGGGCGCCCGCCAGCCGCGTCCCGGTAGGCTTCATTGGTCGCGTCTGGATCCTCCAGCACCATGGCCGACCTGCAAAGCATGAAGATCGACCTTCACACCCACATTCTGCCCAAGCACTGGCCGGATCTGAAGGAACGCTACGGCTACGGCGGATTCATTCGCCTCGAACATCACCAGCCCTGCTGCGCACGGATGATGAAGGACGATCAGTTCTTCCGCGAGATCCAGGACAACTGCTGGGATGCCGGGCGGCGAATAGCCGACTGCCAGCGGCACGGAGTTGACCTGCAAGTGCTCTCCACCGTTCCGGTCATGTTCAGCTACTGGGCCAAGGCGGCTGACACGCATGACCTGTCCAAGTTGCTCAACGACCACATCGCCGGGTTGGTCCGGGAGTATCCCGACCGCTTCGTCGGACTGGGTACGCTGCCGATGCAGGCTCCAAAGCTGGCCACCGGAGAACTCGAGCGCTGTGTTCGCGAGCTGGGGCTGGCTGGCGTGCAGATCGGAACGCACATCAACGACTGGAACCTCGACCATGAGGCCTTGTTTCCCGTGTTCGAGTGCGCGGCCGAGCTGGGGGCAGCCGTCTTCGTTCATCCATGGGACATGATGGGCCTGGATCGCATGACCAAGTATTGGCTTCCCTGGCTGGTGGGCATGCCGGCGGAAACATCGCTGGCCATCTGCTCCGTGATATTCGGTGGCGTCTTGGAACGCTTGCCCAACCTGCGCATCGGATTCGCCCACGGTGGAGGCGCGTTCCCCGGAACCGTCGGTCGGATCGAGCACGGCTTTAACGTCCGCCCGGACCTGTGCGCCGTGGACAACGATCGCAACCCACGCAGCTACCTGGGCCGGTTCTACGTCGATTCCCTGGTCCACGATGCCGACGCGCTTCGACATCTCTTGAGCCTAATCGGTGCGGATCGAATCGCCCTCGGCTCAGATTACCCTTTCCTTCTCGGTGAAGCCGAGCCGGGTCGCCTGATCGACTCCATGGATGAACTGACAGCCGAGATCCGGGAACGCCTGCTCTCAGGGACGGCGCTGGAGTTTCTCGGCCGTGACCAAGGCGACTGTATCGATGCTTGAACGGACAATGAAACACGCCACAAGCCCATGGATCGCAACCCATGGG
The DNA here is from genome assembly GCA_022562105.1 of Planctomycetota bacterium. Classification (GTDB taxonomy): domain Bacteria; phylum Planctomycetota; class Phycisphaerae; order UBA1845; family UBA1845; genus JADFPW01. The sequence goes on along the minus strand of JADFPW010000022.1, from coordinate 18,044 downwards.
TGTGATCCGCCGCAGGCGGACCGCCGCTCAATTGATCATTCATGCCTCAATAGGCAAGCTTCGTTATCATAGTCGCCATGCCCAGCGAGTCCGCGAAAGACACAGTGTTCGACGATCCGTATCGTCCTGACGAGGAGTTCGCCCGCCGGCTCGATGTCGAAGATCCGCTGCGGGCCTATCGGGAACGTTTCCACATCCCCCGCGCGTCCGACGGACGAGAGGTGATCTACCTGGCGGGCAACTCGCTCGGACTGCAACCGCGAGGTGTCCGCAAGATCGTGGAACAGGAGCTGGACGACTGGGCGCGATTCGGCGTGGACGCCCACTTCAAGGGACGCACGCCGTGGTACTCCTATCACGAAGTCTTTCGCGAGACGGGAGCCCGGTTGGTCGGGGCCCTTCCCGGGGAAGTCGTTATGATGAACAGCCTGACGATCAACTTGCACCTGATGATGGCCACCTTCTATCGGCCGACGTCGGATCGCTACAAGATTATGGTGGATGCGCCCGGGTTCCCCTCCGACACCTACGCGGTCAAGACGCAATTGCGCCATCACGGATACGATCCCGACGACGCGTTGATCTCCTTGGAAGCCCGCCCAGGCGAGCACGGCATCCGGATGGGCGACATAGAGGCGGCGCTCGACGAACATGGTCGACAAACCGCCCTCGTGCTCCTCAGCGGCGTCAACTTCTTTACGGGTCAGCTTTTCGACATGCAGCGCGTCACCGCATTGGCCCAGCGACAGGGGTGCGCGGTCGGGTTGGATCTGGCCCATGCGGCAGGCAACGTGGTGCTCACCCTGCACGATTGGAACGTCGACTTCGCCGTCTGGTGTTCGTACAAGTATCTCAACAGCGGCCCGGGGGCTGTGGCGGGGTGCTTTGTACACCAGCGTCACGGCAGCGACGCGTCGCTACCGCGATTGGCGGGTTGGTGGGGAAACGATCCCGATACCCGCTTTCGCATGCATTTGCAACCTGAGTTCGTGCCGCGTCTCGGAGCCGACGGATGGCAGATCAGCAATCCGCCGATTCTGGCGATGGCTCCGCTGCAGGCGTCGTTGGCCATCTTCGACGAAGCTACCATGCCGGCCCTGCGGGCCAAGTCGCTGCGTCTGACCGGCTATCTCCACCACCTGCTCGATCGGATCCCGAGTAAGCGGTTCGAGGTGATCACGCCATCCGATCCCGCCGGCCGGGGGTGTCAGCTTTCGATTCTCGCTCACCACAAGCCCGCGGAGTTGTTTCACTCGCTCGAATCCCAGGGCGTGGTCGGGGATTTTCGCGAGCCTAACGTCATCCGTGTCGCGCCGGTTCCGCTGTACAATACGTTCCATGACGTTTGGTCATTCGCCCAAGTATTGGTTGGTCAATGATGCCTCGGAGTGAGTCGCCGTAGCGGTCGTCGCCATGTCAACCGACAAGCACAGCACCAAGTTCATCGTAGTCGGAGGCGGACCGGGCGGGTCGCTGATGGCAGCCTATCTGGGCCAGGCAGGATATACTGTCGAAGTCTACGAACGTCGACCCGACCTGCGCTCCGCCGAAATCCCGGCCGGGCGATCGATCAACCTGGCCCTGTCCTATCGCGGGATCTGCGCGTTGGAGGGCATCGGCATCGCCGATCAGGTGCTGGCCAGCGCCGTCCCCATGCACGGTCGCATGCTGCACGCCCCGTCGGGGCGCTTGACATTTCAACGCTACGGGAAGGACGATTCCCAATCGATCAACTCCGTCTCGCGGGCAGGGTTGACCGCGATGTTGCTCGACGCTGCCCAGCGCCATCCCACGGTCACCATCGCGTTCAACGAGAAGTGCATCGGAGTCGACCTCGACGCTGCCACCATCGACGTGGAGCACGCCGAGAGCGGCCGACGTCGCACGGTTCACGGCGATGTGATCATCGGAGCCGACGGAGCATTCTCGGCTGTTCGCAATCAAATGCAGTATCTCGACCGATTCGATTACCGACAAGACTATCTCCAGCACGGCTACAAGGAGCTGACCATCCCGCCGGGAGCTAAGGGTTGCTTCGCCATGGAGAAGCACGCGTTGCACATTTGGCCCCGCCGGTCGTTCATGATGATCGGGCTGCCCAATCAGGACGGTTCATTTACCTGCACGCTCTTTTGGCCCTTCGACGGACCCAACAGTTTTTCAGCGTTGCAGACTGAGGACGACGTGCGGAGGTTCTTTCAGGCCACTTTTCCCGACGCGGTGCCGCTGATCCCAACCCTGGCGACGGATTACCTGCAAAACCCGACGAGTTCACTGCACACCGTGCGATGCAGTCCGTGGTACTACCGAAATCGCGTAGCGCTATTGGGCGACGCCTGTCATGCCGTGGTTCCGTTCTATGGGCAGGGCATGAACGCCGCGTTCGAGGATTGCATCGTCCTGGATGAGTGCATCCGGCGACACGCCCCCGACTGGGAACGGTCATTTCGAGAGTATCACACAAGTCGCAAGGCCGACGTCGATGCCCTGGCTGACCTCGCCCTTCATAATTTCATCGAAATGCGCGATCATGCCGCGTCGGCTGTCTTTCAGCTCAAGAAACGCGCCGGGCAGTGGTTGCATCGGCTGTTGCCTTATTGGTTTATTCCGTTGTACAGTATGGCGACCTTCACTCGGATTCCCTACACGGAGGCCATCCGGAGGGCCCGCCGGCAGACATGCATCCTGACGGTAGCCGGCGTCGGGATAGTGGTCTTCGCCCTGTTCCTGCTGTGGATGTGGAGCGGCGCCGGTGACTGAGCGGATCCTGGTACGGAGTTCTTTCCTATGTCCTTGACCTATTGGAACTACCTCAAGCTCGATCAGATCCTGAGCCAACAGCAGGTCCAGTCCGACCCGCCGGAACACGATGAAACCCTGTTCATTATCATTCACCAAGTGTATGAACTCTGGTTCAAGCTCCTGCTGCACGAGTTCGACAAGATCGCCCGTAACTTGGCGAACAACGATCTATTCGAAGCGATGGCTACGTTCAAACGAGCTCGCACGGTGATGAAGACGCTGGTCAGCCAGCTCGATATCCTGGAGACGATGACGCCGATGTCGTTTTCCAGCTTCCGCGACCGCCTGGAAGCTGCCTCCGGTTTCCAATCCTCACAGTTTCGGGAACTGGAGTTCCTGCTGGGCTACAAGCGGGCGGAGCGCCTGGCCGATCATGAACCGGGAACACCTCAACACGAAGCCGTCAAGCGACGCCTGCATGAGCCGAGCGTGGTCGATCGCTTCTATGAGTTCCTGGCACATCGCGGGGCGACTATTCCCGAGGAGCTTCGTTCGCGCGATCTCACGCTGCCGACGCGCCCGCATCCTCAGATTCAGGAGGCGATCCTTCAACTGTACCGATCCGAGCCCCAAGTGACCATTCTGTTCGAGCTGATGACCGATTTCGACGAGGGTCAGCAGGAATGGCGCTACCACCACGTGAAGATGGTAGAGCGGACCATCGGCAACAAGCGTGGGACCGGCGGATCGAGCGGCGTGGAGTTCTTGAAGCAGTCGCTGTTCAAGCCGGTGTTCCCTGATCTATGGGCCATTCGACACAAGTTGTAGGAATTATGCTTTACGATATTACGCCTCCCATTACGCCGAACATGCCGGTATGGCCCGGCGATACTCCCTTGTCGCGGGAAGTGCTGTTGGATATGAGCAAGGGCGACAATCTGACGCTCTCGACGCTCCACGCGACGGTTCACCTGGGGGCTCACGCGGACGGCCCGAATCACTATGGGGTCGATGGCCGAAGTATCGACCAACAAGACCTGAAGTATTACCTTGGTCCTTGTCAGGTGATTCGAGTGGCTGCCAAGCGAGCTGTGCGGATTTCGCCCGACCAGATTACTACGACAGTCTCCGCTCCGCGCGTGCTGTTGTCGACCGGCACCTATCCCGATCCATCGATGTTCAACGAGGACTTTGCAGGCCTGGCAACAGACCTGGTCGATTGGCTGCATGAGCGCGGAGTGATCCTTGTAGGAGTCGACACACCGAGTGTGGACCTGTTCTCGTCGAAGGACTTGCCCGCGCATAAGCGAATCCTGGCTCAGGACATGGCCATCCTCGAAGGTCTCGTGCTCACCCATGTTCCGGAGGGTGAATACGAATTGATCGCTTTGCCTCTTCCACTGGTCGGCTTTGACGCCAGTCCGGTCCGCGCGGTTCTTCGGAACCGAGTGTAAGCAGGGCCCGCCGTTACTGCGGGGCGGTGGCGATAACCTTTAGTTCGACGGCGATTGGGGTGGGGAGGCAGTTGACCTCGATGGTTGTGCGAGTGGGATTGGGTTTGTCGGGGCCGGCGAAGAACTCGGCGTAGAGCTTGTTGAACACCGGGAAATCGTCCTTCATGTTGGTGAGGAACACCGTCACATCCACGATACGGTTCCAATCGGCGCCGGCGTCCTCCAACACGGTTCGCACGTTCTCGAACACAGTGCGCGTCTGTACGGAGATGTCGTAGGCGGTGATCCTGCCCGTCTCATCGAGGGTAACGCCCGGAATCGTCTTGCTGCCGCGCTTGCGCGGGCCGATGCCCGACAGGAACAGCCACTCGCCGACACGTTTGGCGTGAGGGAACGCGCCGACCGCTTCGGGGGCCCGTTGGCTGACAATGTCACGGTTTGCTCCGGGTTCTGTCATTGATGTTGGACTCCACAGATCACTTGAAACCCAGAGCGACTGCGGCGGACCACCTCAGTCGTTTCACTCACCTATTTTGATGCACACGTTCTTCGGTTCGGTGTAGAAGCGCAGCGCTTCCTCACCCCCCTCGCGACCCACGCCGCTGCTCTTGGTGCCGCCGAAGGGGACCCGCAGATCACGAATCATCCAGCAGTTGATCCACACCGTTCCCGATTCGATTCGCTCAGCCACTCGGTGAGCCCGGGACAGATCCCGCGTCCAGAGCGACGCGGCCAGGCCGTAGTCCGTGGCATTCGCATATTCTACCACCTCGTCCTCGGTCTTGAACGGCGTGATGGTCACCACCGGCCCGAATATCTCTTCGCGATTGACGCGACAGTCGATGCTCAGGTCGGTGATTACGGTCGGTTGGAAGAAGTAGCCGTTCTGGCACCGCTCGGGCAGCGAGTCCGGTATCGATCCGCCGCAGCGGATGTTGCCCCCTTCTTCGCGTGCCAGCTGGACGTAGTATTGCACCTTGTCGAGTTGGGCCTTGGAAACCAACGCCCCCTGGTCGGTGGGTTCTTCGAGCGGATCTCCGATATTCAACGCACGAGTCGCCTCGATGAATCGATCAACAAACGTGGCGTATGCGGATTCCTCGACCAGGATGCGCGACCCGCACAGGCAAACCTGACCCTGATTGGCGAACGATGATCGCACACTCTCGCGGATCACCTGATCCGGATCGGCGTCGGCGAAGATGATGTTGGGGTTCTTGCCGCCGAGTTCCAAACCCACCTTCTTGAACATCGGAGCGGCTGTTCGGGCGATCTCCGCGCCGGTCACCGTCCCGCCGGTGAACGAAATGGTCGGTATCCGGGGATGACGAACGATGGCGGCACCAGCCTTGGGGCCTAATCCATGGACGACATTGAGCACGCCGGGCGGCAGGCCGACCTCGGCGCACAGCTCAGACAGCAGGAAGGCGGTCATCGGAGTGACTTCCGATGGCTTGGCCACCACCGTGCAGCCCGTGGCCAGGGCGGGCGCCACCTTCCAACTAAGCAGGTACAGCGGCAGATTCCACGGCGAGATGATCCCCGCCACGCCCCGAGGACGGCGCAGCGTGTAGTTCAGCGCATCGAGATCCATGGTGTGCAGTTCGGATCGGAAGTGCAGAATCGCCGTGGCAAAGAAGCGAAAGTTCGTCGCCGCTCGCGGGATGTCCAGCGAAATTGCCAGTTTCAGCGGTTTGCCGTTGTCTACGCTCTCCGCCCGGGCGAGTCGTTCGAGGTTGGCTTCAATCTTGTCGCCGAGGGCTAGGAGAAGGCTCGACCGCTCGGCCGTGGGCATCGTCGACCAGGCGGGGAAGGCTTGTTCAGCCGCCTGGACCGCGGCCTCGACATCCCGTTCGTCGCTGTCGGCCACTTGCGAGTAGACCTGCCCGGTGGCCGGCTCAATATTGTCCAGGTAGCTTCCGGACGCCGGATCGACGAACTTGCCATCGATGTAGTTCTGTAGTTGTTTCATCACTGTACCGCTGTGCGTCCGCCGTCTACCGGGAGGTTGACGCCGGAGACATAGGAAGCGGCCGGCGAAGCCAGGAATCCGACCACGGCGGCGATCTCGGATACGTCCGCGAATCGCCCCATGGGAATGGACTTTCGGCTGGCCTGTTCCACGCTTTCCAACGTGGTGCCGGTTCGATCCGCCTTTTTCTGCAGCAAGGAACGGAGGCGATCGGTCGAGGTGAACCCCGGAAGCACGTTGTTGACCGTGATCCCGAACGGAGCCAGTTCGCCGGCCATCGATCGGCCCCAGTTGGCGACCGCACCACGCGTGGTGTTGGAGACGCCGAGCCCCTGAATCGGTTGCAACACCGACGTCGAGATGATGTTGATAATCCGCCCGTAACCCTCCTCTCGCATCCCCGGCAGCAGTGTCTGCACCAGCAACTGGTTGCAAAGCACGTGATTCGAGAAACCCGACACAAACTGTTCGGGTGTGGCATCCACGATAGGTCCGCTGGGTGGCCCGCCGGTGTTGTTGACCAGTATGTGAATTGGGCCCGTCTTCTCGATGTGTCGCGTGACGCTGTCTGCCAGGCTAGCCGGTTCGCTGAAGTCAGCGCATACCCAATCGTGCGATTGACCGGCGGCAGTGTCGAGCTCGGCGCATACGGCGCGAAGGCGGTCCTCATTGCGGGCGACGAGCGTGACGGTCGCTCCCAGCCGGGCGAGCTCGGCGGCGCAAGCCCGGCCAATACCCTGGGTGCTCCCGCAGACGATCGCCCGTCTGTCTTTCAAGCTGGCCATGATATCTCCCATTCCAGTGCGGGACCGGTTTCCTATGTGGCACCGGTTTTCAACCGGTGAGTTTGCAATGATCGACCGACACAGGTTACAAACCTGTGCCACACGCATCGAGCAGCGACAACGCCAGGGCGCTCATCGACCTGACGCCCGTGCCGATCGTCGGCAGCGGATCCGGGGCGTAGGCCGGAGAATGCACGACCGGCAGCGTGAGCCCGTCCCGTTTGGCGGCCTGGAACTCCTCGGCGTTCACGCTGCCTAGGCGAAACATGAACCCGGGGACGCCGAGCGCCCGGGCGTATCGCCCGAAGTCCTCCCCGCCCATGGACGGCGGGCGTTGGACCACGTTCTCCGTACCCAGCAGATCCTGCAACAGGCCTACGCCGCCCTGGACCAGTTCGGGATCGTTGTAGGCTGCCGGCGTGTAATGATCGCTCGCGTTGACCACCACGTCAGGCGGTTTCGGGCAGCCGGCGGCCTTACAGATGTCGGTGGCGATCTGGCGGATGCTGTCGAGCAACTGCGTACGAACCTCGTCCTTGTACGAGCGAACGGTCAATTGCAAATGCACCTGACCGGGAATGATGTTGTGTTTGGTTCCGCCGTGAATCGATCCGACGGTGACGACGGCTCTCTCCAGCGGATCCACCCGCCGGCTGACGATGGTTTGCAATCCCATCACCACCTGCGCCGCTGCGACGATGGGATCGATGGCCTGATGCGGTCGAGCGCCATGTCCGCCCATGCCGTAGATGGTGATGTCAACCGAGTCCACATTGGCATTGCAATACCCCGGCGTGTAGCCGACCTGGCCGGCGGCGATGTCCGCATCGACATGCAATGCGATGCAGTAATCCGGCTTGGGGAATCGCTCGAACAAGCCGGCGTCGATCATCATGGCTGCCCCCATGCCGATCTCCTCGGCCGGCTGAGCGATCATCACCAGCGTGCCTCGCCACTCGCCCCGCAGTTCGGTCAGCAGGCGGGCGACACCGGTGAAGACGGTCATGTGAACGTCGTGACCGCAGGCGTGCATGACCCCGGTGGAAACCCCATCGGGACGGGTAGCGACGACTCTACTCGCGTGCCGCAGCCCGGTCTGCTCGGTGATCGGCAGGGCGTCGGTATCCGTGCGGATGAGTACGGTGGATCCCGGACCGTTGGACAGAACCCCGACCACCCCATACCCGCCGACCGCTTCGGTCACCTGGAACCCAGCTTGGCGCAGCTCGAGGGCTATTCGGGCGGAAGTCTCTTGCTCCTGCAATGACAGCTCGGGATGGTTGTGAAAGTGTTTGTACAGCGATAGCAGGTTGACCAACTCGCGATCGACGTACGCCCCGATCTTGTCGTCAAGATCCTGACGAGCGGTCATCTTGGGTTGACCGAGTACCGGCGTGCCGGTGCCTCGGAGTATCACCAGGGCCACCGCCAGCGCTACGGGCCTGATCAGCCGCTGTCTGCTCATGCATCGTTCCATCGCATTGACTCCTGAAGTCACCTGGTTCCGAGTCGTCGTGTTTCGACCGCATGGAGATGCGGCCGTCTCGCGCCGCTTCTTTGAGACTATGGCGAGAGCTGGGAGCCGCGTCAACCGACGTGCGGTTGTGTGCGGGCGGGAGACCGATTTGCTGGATCGGCGGCCGGTGCGGCCACACGCCTGCACGCTCCAGCGCGGCCGATGGCACTTAGCCCATTCGGATGATAGAATCCGAAACCAAGACACTTGATTCCAAGGAGAATTGACTATGAGTATTTTTGGCTCCATGTATTTGCTGGGTCGTTATGGCGGCGCCTCGTCAGGCGCATTCAGCGCAGCCAGTGCAGCCGAATCAAAAGCTGGGTCGGCCTCACAAAAGGTCGATGATCTGGCAGCTCGATGCGATCAGTTGGTCATGGTCTGCGAAGCGATGTGGACCATTCTGCGGGACAAGCTCGGGGTCACCGACGAGGAACTGGTGACCCGGGTCAACGACATCGATCTGTCCGACGGAAAGCTCGACGGCAAGGTGCGCAAGACGGCGGTCAGTTGCCCGAAGTGCGGCCGCACGATCGCCCGACGGTTCCAGAAGTGCATCTACTGCGGTCAGCCGGTGGTCCACGACCCGTTTGCGTGAACAAGGATGAAGGCGGAAGGCGGAAGGATGAAGGAGGAGAAGAGTGGGCCGGAAGATCTAAAGACGCGGACCAAGAGCTTCGCATTGCGCGTGATTCGGCTCTACTCGGCGCTGCCCAAACGTACGGAAGCGCAAGTGTTGGGCAGACAACTGCTGCGGTCCGGTACGTCGGTCGGGGCTCATTACCGGGAGGCCAGTCGGGCTCGCTCCGATGCCGAGTTCATCAGCAAGCTCGAAGGTGGATTGCAGGAGTTGGAAGAGTCGATCTACTGGATGGAACTCATCGTGGAATCGGACGTTTTCCCCGCCGAGCAACTGACCGACTTGATCGGCGAGGCAAATGAGCTAGCCGCAATACTGGTAAGCTGCGCCAAGAATGCGAAGGCGACACGGGACAACCGGAAACGAACATGGATGGCTGAAGCCAGAACAACGAAGAACGACCTGAACCGCAACGTGTTTCTGGACAGATCGGCCGTTGTCCTCTTCTTTCCGCCTTCATCCTTCATCCTTCCGCCTTCATCCTTTCTTCCTAGTCCGGGCGGATTCCCACCGACGTGGCCAGCCCGGTGAAGCGTCGTGAACCGACCGCGGCGCTGGGCAATCCTTCCGGCCAGGCGCTGACCGACACACCGATGTCGTCGTCCACCTCGTCCAAGTCCAAGGTGATGCTGACAAACCAGCGCGGGAACTTGCGCACGTAGCCGACGGCGAAGTCCAACGTCCGGCCGCGATCCAGGTCGAATTGCTCGCGAATTGCAATGCTATGTTTCTCGCTGATGCGATAGTTGGCCCCGAAGCCCAACAGATTCGAGTCGATCTGATCGATGAAGCGATAGGCGAACAAGTAGCTGAACCGCGGATCGCGTTCCACGGAGTACGAAATGTTGAAGATGTCGAGCTCGCCGTCGGTCAGATCGAAGTTCGCTTCGCTGACCAATGCAGTAGCGTCGTTGATTCGCCACACGGTTGAGCTGCGGACGTAATTCCGGGCGATGCTGTTCTCCACGCGACCGAACGAGGCGAACCCGTTGGTGACATCCTTGCCCGGGGAGTCGTTGAACGCGCCGAACTCCACGTCCAGAGTGAATAGATCCACCGTCCGGAGACGGTCCGGCGACCCGCGCCGCGTCTGCCAGCGCTGACGCACACCGACGGTTACCCCGTCCACCTCGTCGACCCCCTCGACTCCTTCGTCAAAGGGAAACAGTTGGTCGGAGTCCACGTTGGTGTGGCTGACCCACGCGGTCACGTCGGGCTTGATGATGTGGCGCAGCCCGTGAATGTCGAACAGCTCCGACTCCACCTTGTCGAACGTTCGCGTTAGATACATGCTGCCGCGCAGGCCGTAGGTGCCCATCACCCGCGTCAATCCGCCATCGCCGGGTGAATCGTCCCACACCGTCCCCCGGGCGGCGATGAAGGGCACGATCTTGATCGGGCCGACCGTGAACGGGACGTCGATTTCCTGGCGAGTGTCCGCTCGGCCCACGGCTCCCGAACCGTCCGGGTTGGCCCCCAGGCGGAGCTTCTCGAAGAAGGTTTGCTCGCCGGGTCGGAACCGAATCCAGCCGGCCCGGTTTTCGCTGAACAGTGTGGCCCGGCCGCCGAGCGAATCGCCTATCAAACGAAACGAGAACTCGGGCAGCCGTTCGGTCTGGGTGTAGAAGTCGAGCAATCGCCACTGAGCATGAGCCGTGAACGCCCAGTTATCCGTCTGACGCTTCAAGTAGAACAGCGTCTCCTGATCCTTGCCCACGTCGAACTCTCGTTCGAAGAACTCCTCCAGGAACCCCGGATCGGTGATGTAGGAGAGTTCGAGCGTCAGTTGCCAGTCATCCGGCAGGTAGTGACGATGGCGCCAGGTCGTTCGGCTTCGATTCTTGGTGTCCGGCTCGTTGTCGAGGAACCTCGCCAATCTGTCCTTCCCTCGGTCGCGAAGATAATACCCACGAAACAGGCCGGTGTAGGTGTCGGTTTCGTAGTCCAGATCCAGCCCGGCGGCGGGTCCGCGATCGCTGAAGTAATCCAGGCGTAGCGAGGCGTCGAACCCCGTGGGCGTGGGCACGCCGAGCAGGTTGAACAATCGCCATCGGGTTTCGACTTCCGCTCCGAATCGATCGCTGTATCCGGTGCGTATACTTCGCAGGGCGGTCTCCCCGGTTCGGAAATCACCGGTGGCGTAAGGCCAATAAAACACCGGCACGTTGGAGAAGTTGAGTGTGGTGTGGGTCAGAGTGAACCTGCCCGCCTGAAAGGCCGGACTCGTGGCGCCGGCTCGGACGCTGCCGAGATCTTCGACCTCGATGCGTTCGGCGCCGACGTGGTAGTGCGGCGTGTAGAACTCGCTGGTCGTCACGCGCACGTCCTGGGCGACGTAGTGGGTTGCGGACAGCAAGCGAATCTTCTCGGCACGGACGTAAATGGGGAGATTGCGCTCCGGGGCCACCGTATGGAGCACCGCGTCCAGGATTAACGCGCGATCGCTAGCGAAGTCGTAGTACAATCGGGAGGCTCGCACGAACCGCTCACCGCGGGCCAGCAGCACATCCCCTTCCAGGTACACCCCTTGGACATCCTCGCCACCGACAAAGCCGCCCGCATCGCCGGCTGCGGAGGAGTCGGCCCGCAATCTCGCTCCCCCGCCGGAAGCCCCGAGGTCACCGGGTGGAGGTATCTCCTCCAGCGATTCGGCGGCCGCCCGGCCGGGCTCCAGAAAGATCACCGCCGAATCCGCCCGCAATTCGAGCAGGTCGCCGCCGTCGGGATCGCTTTGGAACAGGTACACACCTCCGACCACGGTGACTATCGGCTGACCATCGATCTCGCCGATCGTGGTCTCGCGCGGTGCCCGAAAGTAGACGGAACGCCGTGGGGAAGGCTCCTCGACGGTGGCGGCGATGAATCGATCGGTCGGTCCCGCTTTGCCGGTTGCAGGCCCCGCTTCCGCCAGTCGCGCGCGAACACGGATAGCTTCCTGGTAGACCGAGGTGTCGGCTGATGATTCGTGGGTGACACGGCCCGCGTGGGTCTGCACGCGACCGCGGGTATTGAGGGTGATCATCATCAGCGGGGCCTGGGTCGTCGTGCCCGCCGGCTCGGTGATTTCCACATCCTGCCAGAGGAAGATCTCCATATGCTGGTAGCGTACGTCCTGGTGAGTTTGCACCGTCATCCAGACGACGGCCTCGCGGGCGGTCATTCGCTGCTGCCCCTTGCTCAGCTCGAAATCCCCGATCAGATGAACGACATGGGTTCCGTCGGGTGCCTGCCAGAGATAGGCCAACGTTCCGGAAAGATCGACGTCCTGCAAACTGATTCCGGTGGGAAGGAGCGGCTCGTGGACGGGGTCGTCGAGCGGGACCAGCGGTTGGGCTTTCGACGGGTTGGGCGGCAAGGCGGCCGCAGCGAGCGCAACTATGCACCACGTCCGTCGCATACCCGTTGACAAAACCCGACGGCGAACTGGGCTACCCGGTGGAAGACAGAGAAGGCACCAGGAACTCCACGGGAGCTATCGTGCTGTCGATCGCCGCGCCCGACTGCACATGCGGGGTCGCACTCATGACTCCGGCCCCAAGACGTCGAATCCCACCTGCACCGCGCCGGGCAGGCGATTCATGGGCGACTATAGATAGGCGGGCGAGGGTGTCAATCCAGGCGGGGGCCGCGGACCCGCCGGGACCGGTCGGTCGGTCCCGGCAAGCCCTACTGAACAGAGTGGCGACGGGCGAAACGGGGGTAGGGTTACGGTTGGACATACTCGCCGGGTAGATCATCCCGGCCCGTCCCCGCCCACAGCTTGTTGTGCGCTAGCGTCGGGTCGATCTCCTCGATGGGCACGGCTTGGCCTTCCGAATCGACATGGTATCCAGCGGCTTCCAGCGACATCGGCTTGGCATGTCCGTCGAGGAATAGCACGTTTCCTCGGTTCGAGTGACGGGCTTCGATCGGCGAGTGACCCAGCTCCTCGAGCTCGCTGGTACCGTTGGGGCCGAAATCCTCACCGGGATTGTCCGCGTCCCCATACTTGGCCTTCTTGGGTGGGTCCAGCCAGTAGGAGTGGTTCCCATGTGGCATCGCCCCCCCGCGACTGTCGGCGATGGCAATCGTTCCCCCGGGATTGGAGATGCGCGACTCGTTGACCGGCCAGCGGATCCAGCCCGTTCCGCGGTCATTGGTACGTGAGTTCCCCAGATACGTTCCGTTGTATCCAAATGCGCCGTTGCGAACGTCGTTGGTGAAACCCGACAGCGAGGGGCACTCGAAGTAGTCGTTGTCGATCACCATCGCATCGTTGAACGCGTCCTCGGTCGGGTAGCGATCGGGGTCCACGACCGGGCCGATCTCCTCGGTAAGAAACCACTGCCACCTCGGCTTGGCACGCCGAAACTCGTATCCCGCGATCTTGTGATAGTACGTCTCCATCGTGCCGCCGACCGGACTCTCTTTCAGCCGCACCGGCGGAAGGTGATCGAACTTGTTCTGATAGATCGCCAGTTGCACGCCCAATTGGCGTAGGCTGGACATGCAAACCACGGCCTTGGCTTGATTCCGCGCCGATGACAACGACGGCAGCAGAATCCCCACCAGCAACGCGATAATCGCGATCACCACCAGAAGCTCGATCAGCGTAAACGCGGGCCTCACCGGCCCTTTCGAACTCGATCCGTACACGGATCCCATAAGCTAGCCTCCTTTCAGGCTCGGCGCTGCGGACGGGGCGGGGCGGTGCGCCGCTCACCCGTCCGATCGCCTGTTCGATGGTCGAGTTGACGCCAGGGGAGGAGGCTCGCTATGGTGAAGTAGCGGCGAGCCTCGACTGAGGCGTCGTCCATTCGGCGGGTGACCCGTCATGTGTAGCAACCGGGCGGATCACCCGCTTTTTTTCCGTTCTGTCTCAGCGCCTGTTGATTATCCTGTGGCGTTAGTCCTTCTTCTTGTGCACGTTTAGCTGAACCAGACGCTGCCCCTCTGTGGCGGGATTCGCATCTCGGGCACAGCCATTCGATCCGCAGCCGCACGACGATCGGCCGCCCAGGCTGCGCCAGAAAGCGCGGGCGACATAACACGCCGCACCGACGACAATCACGACCACAATCAGTTCCTGCCATCCGGGCATTGACGCACCCTATCCCATCATCCAACCGGCGGCTCGATAGACTACAAACGCACCCACGTACGCCAGCACGGTCATGTAGGTGAACGTAAACACAGGCCAACGCCAGGAGTTCGTCTCCCGTTTGATCACCGCCAGCGTCGAAACACATTGGCAGCACAGGGCAAAGAAAACCATCAGCGACAGGGCGACGGGGATGGTGTAGACCGGGCGACCATCAGGCCACTTCGCGTCCTTCAATGCACCGCGCAACCCCGGCGAAGCCTCATCCACGTCGCCGCCCATGTTGTAAATCGTCCCCAACGTGGCGATGACCACCTCTCGGGCGGGGAACGACGCCACCGCCGCCATGCCGATTTTCCAGTCCCATCCCAGCGGCTTGACGACCGGCTCGATCGCCTTCCCGAGTCGGCCCAACAGGCTGGCCCGCAGGAACTCGCCTGACTCCTCCCGGTCGATTTCATTCAGAGCAATCTGTAGTTCGTCAGCGCCGTCCGCGAGTTCCGCGATAGACGACCCATCGTCGTGCGATTCGAGGAGCACTTGGCGCTTCTGGTCGAACGTCGTGCCTATGGAGGCCGGACGCGGATAGTAGCCGGCGACCCACACGAGAATCGAAACCGCGAAAATGATCGTACCGGCTCGGACCAGGAACTCCCGGCCTCGTTCGTACAGGCGAAACAGGATGGTCTTCCATTGCGGCCAGCGGTACGCGGGTAGCTCCATCATGAAGGGCTGGCGGCGCTCTCGACTGAGTCCACGTCGCAGGAGCATGGCGACCGGGATAGCCACCAGCACGCCGACCATATACATGGCAAACAGCACCAGTCCCTGCAATCCCAGCCAGCCCCAGGCGAATCGGTCGTCGGGGATGAACGCCCCGATGAGCAAGGTGTAGACCGGCAGACGGGCGCTGCAACTCATCAACGGCGCTACCGCGATGGTCACCAATCGATCGGCGCGATTCTCGATCGTGCGCGTCGCCATGATTCCGGGAACGGCGCAGGCGAAGGATGACAACAGCGGGATAAACGCCTTGCCGTTGAGCCCGACGAGGCACATCACCCGATCGAGCAGCATCGCGCCACGGGCCAGGTACCCACAGTCTTCCAGGATCCCGATGAACAGAAACAGCATCAGAATCTGTGGCAGGAACACGACCACGGCGCCGACACCAGCGATCACCCCGTTCGTTACCAGGCTGCGAAGGGCGCCGGCCGGCATGGTCGACTCGAGCATCGCCCCCAGTCCCCCGACGAGTCCGTTGATCCCGTTCATGATCGGCGAGGCCCAGGTGTAGATGCCCTGGAACACCACGGCCATCAGGAGGGCGAACACCACGGTGCCCGCGACGCGGTGGGTGAGCACGCGATCCACGCGATCCGACATTCGTCGAACGTGCCGCCCTCCCTCGGTTTTCATCCCGGAAAGGGCGTTGCGAATCCATGCGTAGCGGGCGTGCGCTTCTACCTCGGTGAGGCTAAATCCGGCCTCAACCAGCCGCCGTCGCCGTTGATGAAGGTTGGAAAGACTCGCTTGGCCGAATACCTCCGCCAGATGGCGTTCCGCGTATCCGCCCGATTCCAGGAGCACCTGCAACAGCGCCGGCCTCGGGGGTACGACATCGGGCTGCCGTCCGTTTCCAGCAATGAGCTCCCGCCCGAACTCGGCTACTTGCTGCTCCACAAGCACGGGCATGACTAGATCGCATTTCGGAGCGGGAGCATCCAGATTCGCCAGGATTAGGCGGCGCAGGGCATCAATGCCCTCACCCTTGACGGCGCTGGTTTTGACCACCGGCACGCCGAGCCGTTGTGAGAACTGAGCGGCGTCGATGTGGATGCCGTCCTGCTCAGCCGCATCGCTCATGTTTAACGCCACCACCACTGGCAGCCCCATCTCCATGAGCTGTGTGGTCAGGAACAGATTGCGTTGAAGATTGGTGGAATCGACCACCGCCACGATCAGGTCCGGACGAGGCGTGCCCTTCACCCGCCCCAGCAGTACGTCCGTCACCACCATCTCGTCACGCGAACGGGCGGAAAGACTGTAGGTACCCGGCAGGTCGAGAATTTCGGCCTGTCGTTGACCGTCCGGGCCAGGCAGCGGCCCGGACTTCTTTTCAACGGTGACGCCGGGGTAGTTGCCCACCCGCTGGCGGAAGCCGGTCAGCTCGTTGAACAGCGTGGTCTTGCCCGTGTTGGGATTGCCGACCAGAGCAACCAGTCGGGTGCGGTTGCGCTGGGCTAAGTCCTTGGCGATCATGGTGGTATGCCGGGAAGCGACCGGGCGGCGAATGAAGCCCGGTTTCGATGATGGTCGACTCGTACAATCACCCGCCGACCCATCCTCTACTCGTAGACCTGCGACTCCATTCGGGTCACTTTCACGTTGCCTTGCAAGCTGTATCCCAAGCTTAAACGCGCCCCCTCGATGCCCAGGATGCAAGCGTTACCTGGGCAAATCATGCGAACCATCGCCCCACGCACCAGACCCATCTCCGCCAGACGGCGGCAGGCCGACGGGTCGGCATCCAGCAGGCAGACACATCCGATGTCGCCGCGGCGCAGTCGCCCGATGGAGCACATCGACTGAGACATACGCGCCGCGTCATGGCCACCGTCGATACGTTCCGGTACTTGCATGCCAGTAGCATCCTGTTCAGCGTCGGTCGGCATCGCTCGGCCGATGGTTGTGTCGTCTTTCGCTACGGTCACTTGGGCGCCTCGCAGAGCGTGGTCAGGCAGTCGTGAAAGCAGGCCGGGCACATATTTGGGTCGTGGTCGCAGGGTTGCTTGAACGCACGCCAGCCCTGCATGAAGGCGTCGGCCTGCGGATCTCCGGACTCGATGTAGCGGAGAAAGCTGGTCAACTTCTTGGCGGTCTCATGGCTGACCAGGTGCTCGATCTTGCAACTGTCCACTCGGGCCTGCTCCTCGGGGACGCCCAGAATCTCAACGAAGAACTTCTGGGTCAGGAACTGCTTGCCGCGAATGCCGGCTGCCAAGGCCTCGCCAATCGGCGACAGGAGGAGAAAACGATTGGGGTCCTCCTCCACCAACCCTCGTTGCTTAAGTGCCTTGAGTGTCAGCGAGACGCTGCCGCGGGTAATGTTCAACGCCTTGGCGACATCCGAGACCCGGGCATAGCCGTGCTCCTCACGCAGCTCGGCGATCGCCATCACGTGGTGGGCCGCCGAGTGCGTGATCGGATTCTCGTCAAACTGCTTCCAAACCTCACTGATCAACGATTTGCGCTCCATTCGTCTGTGCGGCATACCATGTCAACTGTTTTAGTTATAAAACGTATCGTCTGCATGTCAACCAGAATCAAGGAAAAAATCTGCAAGATCGTCGAATTTCTTGTGCCGGGAGCCTGCCACCCGACACAGGATACCAGAAAAACAATTGATAGCGTAGTAATTAAAGTGTCACATGATATCAGCCCAGGGTAGGGCCTTCGCTTCCAATCGTTGAGCCA
Source organism: Planctomycetota bacterium (assembly GCA_022562105.1). Classification (GTDB taxonomy): domain Bacteria; phylum Planctomycetota; class Phycisphaerae; order UBA1845; family UBA1845; genus JADFPW01. The sequence continues at coordinate 378 of JADFPW010000022.1, read as the reverse complement.
GGATACCGGGGTACGGGAGGTGGGGGGAGAGCGACCGCATTCGTGGCAGTTCCAGGCGCTGAGCACGAAATCTCGCCCCAGCGGGGCGAAGGGTGGTAGCCACGGGTGCAGTCCGCAGCAAGCGGACGGAACCCGTGGAAAACCCATCGTCCTTTTTTCGCCCCGGCGGGGCGAAGGACTGGCTCGCTGCGATGACCTAATGCGCGATACGCGGAGCACTCTTGAAGACGCCCCTTGGCACTTTGTTGGCGCCGCGAAGCTTCCTCCGCCCCGCCGGGGCGGGATGGTGGAGGTGGGTCCACGGGTTGCGCTCCGCCCGCTTGGCAGCGGGCGACGCTTCACCCGTGGCTACAACCCGCCGCCCCTTCGGGGCGAATT
>JADFPW010000320.1 GCA_022562105.1 Planctomycetota bacterium | reverse complement strand
TCACGAGAAAAAATTAGAAGAGCCGGAATAGCACCGTGGCCCGCACGATAATCGGAGGTGTGGTGCCGTTGGGTAGACGGTCCTTCGATGGGACTGGGCCGGAGCGACGCGGGTTGGAGAACGGAATCGCCGCGGCCTGGGAAGGGGAACGGATGAGTTTTCCGCCTTCCGCCTTCCGCCTTCCGCCTTCCGCCTTCGTGTGGCACCGGTTTCCAACCGGTGGGTCGAGCCTTCCGCGGCCCGAAAGGAGGTGATCGAATGTCTTGAGCCACTCTGTGAAATCAATTCAACGAGTTCATGGTCGCGTGTAAGCTCATGTATGACAGTGGCTTACGACAAAGGACCGGCCCGAGCAGGTCGGGATCGCCACCGGAGCAACCAAACTCCAATCGGTGGCGGGCGACCAAGGCCCGGGGCGCCAGAAACGCCCCATGCTCACCCGCCGAGGCGGGCCACGGGGCAGGTTCGTACTTATCCTAAAGGAGAAACGCAATGACGTCAATCTTCAAGGTAATGGCCGTAGTTGCGGTCGTCGGCGTCCTTTGTGTTGGCGCCGTGGCTCTGGCCACCGATTTCGCTTGGGATGCAAATACCGCAAATACAAATTGGCGTACAGTAAATAATTGGGATCTAGACTCCAGCTTCCCGCAGAATGACACCGACAACGCCGACATCACGTCCGGGGGCAATACCTGCACGCTGAACGACACCGGGGCGCTGGTGGTCAATCGGATCACGCTCGGTGGGGCCTCCCCGACCAAGCGCAAGCTGCATATCAAGAACGGCGTCCTGGTTGCTGATGAGCTGCTTCTGCAGGACTACGCTGACGTAGACGTCGATCAGAGTTTCACCATCCTGGAGGACACCCAAATCTCCGACAACGTGTGGATCGACGTCGCCAACGGGGTCGCCTTCCAGTTGGCCACGGTAACGCAGGACCACCCGGCGCTCCGGGTCAAGTCGGCACAGGCCGTGCTCAACCTGAAGACCACAGGAACGGGGGTGTTCAAGGTGGAGGGCATTCTGGTCGACGCCGACGCCGCCAACGCGTCTCGGGGCCTGAAGCTGGACGGTGGAACCCTCACGCTCGGGAGCTTCAGCGAAATCGAGCTCAAAAGTGACCCCGATACGGACAACCAGCGGGCTAAATTCTGGCTGGCCACGGGGAGCATCGCCGCGGAGGACTTTGGTACGTACGTGGAGATGGAAGGAGGGGGTTCCATTGACACAGGCGCCGAACTCGATCTGGACCAGGATCTGGCTATGGGAACCAACGCGACGTACCCCGGGTTCATCGTCATCGAGGGGTACGCGAGCATCGACATCGCCGCCAACAAGAAGTTCACCGCCCCGACACTGACCATTGGTGACGCGGCCGGCATGTTGGCAGCGGTGGTCGACCTTAGGGCCGCGTCGGGAGCGGCAATCGAGATCGGTTTCTAGACCAAGCTGCGCGTTTCGGCGGCACCGCTGAGCCGCGGGCGTCAAGCCCGGGCGGTGCGTCGAAGCGCGGATGGGTTCGGCCGGCCCGATAGGCCGGTCAAGAGGGTATCGAGAACGGAACAAGCAAGAACTCGAAAGGAGTTTTGACGATGAAGCGATCAAACGTGATTCTAATTGCCATGCTCGGGCTGGTGCTGGTGGTCGGCCCCGCCCAGGGCGCTGATCGGTATTTCTGCGCCTCCGGAGCGTCAGGAGATTGGGATGACGGGCTGGGCGGGCTCAACTGGGACAGCAACGCCGCCTGCACCGATGGAAACCCCGGCGTGCCCACCGCAGCCGACCGGGCTATTATCCAGAGCGGCAAGACGTGCAACGTCGACGTGACCACGGCGGCTGCTGACAGTCTCAACGTCGAGAGCGGTGCCACGCTCAACATCCAGGCCGGCAAGAAGCTGACCATCGACGACACTGCCGGGAGCAGCACTACGATCGCCGGAACGCTCAACCTGCAAGGGGCGAGTTCCGAGCTGGCGTTCATAGACAATAGCCAGACGATCGACGGCGCCGGCAAGATCGTGGGGCAGCACAACGCCGCCAAGATCACGGTAGCCCTAAGTACGACGCTCACCAGCGACAGTACCATCGAGGGTAACCTCCAGATCACCGGCCTAGGCGACTTCGTGAACACCGGGACGGTGCAGGCTAGCGTCGCGGGAATCCTGGCGATCACCGCCAAGAGTATCGAGGACGACTCGACGGCTTTGTGGAAGATCTCCGGCAGCTCCGGCGCCATCCTGAAGATCAACGTCTCGGACCCGACGTCGGCGGTGTTGGACGGGGACTTCGAGATCTTCGACGATGGGAAGCTGGAGGTGGACTCGGAAGGGTTCACGACTACCGGGACGCTGGATTGGCGCGGCGGAAAGATCGACGTGGCCATTGGGAGCAGTGTCGAGTTCGGGACACTTTGACGTCCGGTTGATCTGATTAGCGAATACGGCGGGCGGCGGACCGGGTGGAGAGGTCCGATAGGCGTTGGACTTCCGTCGCGGTCCCCGCCGCCTTGCTTAGCGCTATAGGATTGGGTAGGATTGTGTGTTTGGCGAGCGGCTTTGGACGGTTATCGCAATGAGCACGTCGGTGGGTCGGTTTGGTACTGCGGTTCTGGTCGGTGTGCTCGCCCTGTGCGTTTCGGCGGGCGAGCGAACCTATACTTTCTACGACATCACCTATCCGTTCTGTCACTCGGACCCTATGAGCGAAGCCACCGATGTGAACGACTCTGGCGTCGTGACGGGGTATTTTCTGACCGACGATTGTGTTCATCCGCACGGATTCTCATGGATCAACGGAGTGATGACGGATCTGGACGACACTTATGAGAAGGGAGTGTTCTGGGCTGCGCAGGCGATAGCTCGGGACGAGACGATCCTCGCGATCGGAGATTTCGAGGACGTTCTTGTGTTGCGTGATGGCGTGACCGAGCCACTCCCGGTCCCACCGGGATGCGAGGAGCACGAAGAGGCCCTGGACATGAACGATGCGGGAACGATGGTGGCGGGTCGATGTGACCGCGACGACTCGCAGGAACTCATCGTTCCTGCCGTCTACTGGATCGACGAGGGTGTTTCCTTGGATCTTGATCTGTTCGACGACTTGCCGGCGGACGCCACCGGCGAGGCCCGGGGCGTCAACGACGACGGCGTGGTGATTGGAGTGGTCGACGGTGAACAGCGATCGTTCTACTGGATCGACGGCGAACTGACCGAGATTCTCAACGGCTTGGGCGGGGAGGGCGTCATCGCCAACGCCATCAACAACCACGGACTGATCGTGGGCCTCGCCGGAACGGCGGACGATTTCCCAGCCATGAGCTACGACATGAATACCGGTGTGATGACCGTGCTGGGCTCTGGGGCGGCCCAGGATGTCAACGACCGCGGGCCGGCCGTGGGGCGAGACATCATCGATTTCATCGCCACGCACGTTATCCTCTACGAGAATGGGGAAGCCATTGACCTGTCCCCGTTCTTTCCACCGGCGCTGACAGATGTCAACCGGGCCAACGCGATCAACAACTATGGCTGGATCGTCGGCTGGGCGGATGACACTATCGGTCGAATGCATGGGTGGCTGCTGGTCCCGGTCTACGACAAGGGCGACTACGACGGCGATGGCGACGTTGACCACCAGGACTTCCAGCACTTCCAGCGCTGCTTTGCGGCTGAGCCCTATCCCAACGGCACGCTGCACGTCGGCTGCAGCGTCTTCGACTTCGATGACAACAACGACTTGGATCTGACCGACTACGCCGCCTTCCAATCCGCCTTCACCGGCCCCACCGCTCCCAACCTCAACCCCAACGGGCCGGGGTAATCGTTCAACCGGCGTGTGGAAGCTGGTCGTCGCTTCCCCGGGGTTCCAGACCACCGGCTCCTTGGTCTGGAAGGGCGGAACCATCGATGTGGCCAGTAGCTCCCTGGCGGACTTCGGGATACCTCCGCCGGCATAGTGGCGTTGATCTAGACCGGAGCTAGACGCGGCGGCGGAGTGGGTACGGAAATCTGGGGTTTCTTGGACTTCCGCCCCGCTCCAGGCCGCCTTGTCACGGGTGGGCGAATCGGGTAGACTGGCTGGCTTGGCGGGGCTGAACTGGAGGACAAGATGAGCGACACGTTGGTGTCCCGGTTTGTCGTTGTGGGGTCGGTCGGTCTCTTCGCCTCGCTCGTCTCGGCGGGTGAACGCAGCTACACCTTCTACAACATCTTTTATGGGTTCTGTCAGTCTGACCCAATGAGCGAAGCCACCGATGTGAACGACTCCGGCGTCGTGACGGGGTATTTCCTGACGGGTGATTGTGTTCATCCGCACGGGTTCTCATGGGTCAACGCCGTGATGACGGATCTGGACAAAGCCTACGAGGACGGGGTGTTTTACGGTGTGGAAGCGATTAGCCAGACGGGAGTGATTCTAGGTTTCGGTGATCCGGATGAAGTGCTCGCGCTGCGCCTTCCCAACGGGCTCGCGTTTCCGCTGCCTACCCCGCCAGGTTGTGAAACGCAGAGCAACGATAGGGGGATCAACGACGCCGGGACGATGGCGGTAGGCTCGTGTGACAGTAACGGCTCAGCGGTTTTCGTCCCCGCTGTCTACTGGATCGATGAGGGAATGTCTCTGGATCTGGAGATGCTGCCCGGGTTGCCTGACGACGCCGACGCCGAGGCCACGGGCGTCAACGACGATGGGGTCGTGGTCGGGAAGGTTCTCTCGGGCGAACAGCGATCGTTCTACTGGATCGACGGCGAACTGACCGAGATTCTCAATCTCTTGGGCGGGCAGGGAGTCATCGCCAACGCCATCAACAACCACGGTCTGATCGTGGGCCTCGCCGGAACGGCGGACGACTTCCCAGCCATGAGCTACGACATGAATACCGGTGTGATGACCGTGCTGGGCTCTGGGGCGGCCCAGGATGTCAACGACCGCGGGTCGGCCGTGGGGCGAGACATCATCGATTTCATCGCCACGCACGTTATCCTCTACGAGAATGGGGAAGCCATTGACCTGTCCCCGTTCTTTCCACCGGCGCTGACAGATGTCAACCGGGCCAACGCGAT
>JADFPW010000319.1 GCA_022562105.1 Planctomycetota bacterium | reverse complement strand
ACCGGGTACCCCAAAAGGGTCATCGTGCCCACGTCGCTACCCGGTGGATACCCCGCGGGCACGGTCGCCACCGTTCCCTGCCGGCCGTTCTGGGCTACCCAGTCCATGTTCGGCGTCGCAGCCGCTTCCAAGGGGGTCCGTCCGTCCAGCTCTGCCACCGGCCGATCGGCGGCGCCGTGGGGAATGATTACGACGTACTTCATACCGCGTTCATGGCTCCGATTGGTCGCTGCCGCGTACCACAGAGGAAAGCGACTGGACTGTACGGAGATCGAGAATACGCTGCAAGTGTGCGGATTCGAGCGGCCCGGCGGTGGAAGCCAGTGCACCGTCAGGGGTGAAATGATGGGTGGCACGATCTGGTACTCCAGGCCGTGGAGAGCGCTGGATGGGCAACCTGCCCCCCACAGCCTGGAGTACCCGACCGTGCCACCCAACCCCGTAGGGACAACGGTAGTTGCGCCAGGGTTTTGGGTTTTCCGTTGCACGACCGTATTGGTGACTAGTGCACCTTCACAGCTACGGCGTCTCAAAATCCTCCAGCTTGGCGCAGAACCGCTCGACCGATTGTGCCCGGGCGGTATCCGGATCAACATCGACGATGAGGCCGCAAAGGCGAACATCGTCGGTGGCGACGCCGAACGGGCTCGGAACGGCTGTGATCATCGTGCTCAACACCCGGTCGGTCTGTCGCCCGAGGATCGAATCGTACGGTCCGGTCATTCCCAGATCGGTGATGTACGCGGTTCCCTGGGGCAAGACGCGTTCGTCGGCCGTGGGAATGTGGGTGTGGGTTCCGAACACGATGCTCACTCGTCCATCGAGGTGCCACCCCATGGCGATCTTCTCGCTGGTGGCTTCGGCATGACATTCCACCACGATGATCTTGACATCCTCCGGGAGCTGATCGATGACGCGATCGACGGTTCTAAATGGGCAATCGGCGACCGACCTCATGAACAGGCGCCCGAGGACCGTGATGATCGCCACGCGAACTCCCGACTCCAACGTCCATACCGCGTACTCCTTGCCGGGAGCACCGGGCGGCAGGTTGGCCGGTCGAACGATCCGATCCGACCGCTCCAACACCGGGATGATTTGATCGCGGCGATACACGTGGTCGCCCAGCGTGATCAGATGCACACCGGCCTCGATCAGCTTGTCGTAGATGGTGGGCGTCAGTCCCGATCCCCCGGCTGCGTTCTCCGCGTTCACCACCACAACATCGATTTGCATCCGACGGCGAATCTGTTTCAGGTGGGCGTTGATGAACGAGCGCCCCGGACGACCGACCACATCGCCGACGCATAGGATTCTGATGGACATCCCAGGGTATCCTCGTAGGCCCACCGCGGCACTCAGTACCGCGACCGTCAGAGAGCGGCCGAGCACATAGGAGAGCGGTCGTGACTCCCTCGAGTCTCGCTGGCTGAGGGCCACTCGCTAACGCTCGCGGTACCGAGGGAGATGAGACGGCCCCCGATGCCGACTCCGGCCACTAACGTTGCCTAGCGAGCGAACTCGACCGCCCGCATTTCGCGCAGGACTGTCACTTTGACTTCGCCGGGGTAGGTCATCTCCTCTTCAACTCCCTTGGCAATGTCGCGGGCCAAACTGGCGGCGACGGCATCATCGACCTGCTTGGCATCGACGATGACGCGAATCTCACGACCCGCCTGGATCACGTAGGCGCTGGCCACGCCGCTGTGCCGCGTGGCGATACTCTCGAGCTGCTCGAGACGCTGGACGTACCGTTCGAGTGACTCGCGTCGGCCGCCGGGGCGTGACGCGCTGATCGCGTCGGCGGCCATGACCAGTGGGGTGTACGGGCTGATGGACTCAATGTCACCGTGGTGTCCGGCGATGGCGTTGAGCACCTCGGGCCGCTCGTTGAAGCGCTTACAGATGTCCGCTCCGATCTGCGGATGCCCGCCCTCGATCTCGTGATCGACCGCTTTGCCGATGTCGTGAAGCAGCCCGCACCGTCGGGCCAACCGTCCGTCGAGTCCCAGCTCGTCGGCCATGATCTGACACAGGAAGGCGACCTCGATGCTGTGGCGCAGCACGTTTTGTCCATAGCTGGTGCGGTACTTGAGCCTGCCCAGCAAATCGATGAGCTTGCGATGGAGACCGCCGATGTTCGCCTCCATGGTCGCCCGCTTGCCGATCTCCATGATGTCATTGTCGACCTGCTTGCGTATCTCTTCGACGACCTCTTCGATACGTCCCGGATGAATCCGCCCATCCTGAATCAGTTTCTCCAGAGACAGGCGGGCGACCTCGCGCCGAACTGGATTGAATGAACTGACCACCACCACGCCCGGAGTGTCGTCAACGATCACGTCCACTCCGGTGCTCTTTTCGAACGCCCGGATGTTGCGCCCCTCCCGTCCAATGACCCGCCCCTTCATGTCGTCCGAAGGGATGTCCACCGTCGAGACCGTGCTCTCACTGGTGTGCTCCGCGGCATAACGCTGGATGGCGATGAGGGTTATCTCGCGCGCTTTCTCGGCGGCGGTGTCGCGAGCTTCGGTCAACAGTTTCTCGACCAGGACGGCGCAGTCGTGCTCCACGTCCTTCTCGGTTATCTGCAAAAGGGTCTGGCGAGCGTCTTCCACGCTCATTCCCGATACCTTGACCAGGCGATCCCGCTGCTCAGCCACCAGGCGCCCGGCCTCTTCTTGCTGCTGGGCGACTACTCCATTCAACTCGGCGATCCGGGTCTCTTCACGCTCCAGGTTGCGCTCTTTGGTCGAGAGCGTGTCCAGCTTCATCTCCAGGTTGTCTTCGCGCTTGGTGATCCGCTTCTCGGATTCCTTGAGCTCCCGACGGGTCTCCTCGGTGTCGGCTCGAAACTGCTCCTGCTGCTTGACGTATTCTTCTCGGGCCTCGATCCGGGCGGATTTCAGCAGGTTCTCGGCTTCCCGCTCGGCCTCGCTGAGTGCGGCCGCCGCCTCCCGTTCAAGCTGAGCCTTTTCCGCCTGCTTGCGGCGGCTGAAGACCACCCAGGTTCCCGCGGCCCCAGCCACAATCGCGCCGATGGTAAGAAGAATCGCCTGCCCGGAGCTTACTGCGATTAGCAAGTAGGTCGTGGGTTCCATAAGACGGTCCCGTTTCGTAGGGGCAGGTGTATTGCCTGATGGGCGAGAGGTACGAGCGAGACTCGGCGGGATCGCCCGCTTGTCAACGGGCTTGGCACCGAACGACGCACGCGTCACCGCTCCATCGCCAACGGGCTGTCGAACGAACACGACGGGGACGCACATCACCGGCTGACCGGATGATCAGCTTACAGTGAGCCCCAGACGCCTTTCGGCTGGATGCCGGGAATGAACTGGTACACCTATTGAATCAGCGGGCGGCCGGTCTCCAAACTCGTTTACACGCCGCCCGGAGTTGACCCGGCGGTTGATGACGCGAGTGGCGATTGGAAACATGACCTGCTAGTATTCGTACTCGCATTGGCAATGGCCCTTGGCTGACCTAGGCTCTAGCCACACCGAGAATGGCGACTCCTCAGCGTGGACGGAGGGTACCTTCATTCCAGAGAAACAGCCTGCCCAGATGCTGCGGGCAGCACCTTCGACAGCGAATCCGACTCCAGTTTCTCTTCGCCAGCGGCGCGAACAACATGCCGCCGGGTGACGCAACGCCTCTTGACCGGCCTTGCGCCCCGCAGCGCCACAGTAATGAAACGCATTCCCGTGGCCTACGCCGAGCCGCTAGCAAGCAGCACTCTAGGCAAGGCGCCGGTTGCTGTCAAGCGAGGATTGAATTAATCATGGAAGATCGAAGTTATGAAATCGCGGGCAAGGCTTACCCGACCGGAGCAGACTACGAGTGAAGCAGATATGGAACACATGTATTGTGATCGGACATGCCGGCAGGACGAACAAATGGCGGCGCACTTCGTCACTCGCGGTCCTCTTGGCTGGACTGGGGGCTGGCATTCCCGAGGCCCTCGCCCAACCGAAGGCTCAAATGGAACTGCACGCCTCCGTCGAGGCCGTCGCTCCGGGGCAGGAGTTCCAAATCGCCGTCCGATTCCGCGTGGCCAAGGATTGGCATCTCTATTGGGCGAATCCGGGCGACGTGGGACTGCCCCCTCGAGTCCGGTGGACGGCCCCGCCGGGCTTCGAACTCTCCGGGCTGCGATTCCCCGCCCCCAAGAGGCATCTCGGACCGGCCTCCATACGGAGCAACATCCTGGAGGGTGATCCCATCTTGCTGGTCGATGTGCGAGCGCCGTCGGATCTGCCGACGGACCAACCGCTGACCTTCAGCGCCAAGGCAGACTGGCTGGTGTGCAAGAGCACCTGCCTCCGAGAACGGCAGGACGCCGTGTTGACGCTACCGACGGTCGCATCGGCTGACTCCGTTCGAACAGCCCATGCGGATCTGTTCCGCCGCGCGCGGGCAGCCATGCCGCGAACCCAGGCCGCCCACTTAACGATTCAGGCGATGAGCACCAACCCGACGATTAAGCCGGGTGAGTCGTTCGAAATCGTGTTGCAGTTGAGCATCAAGAGTGGAATGCGGATTCAATCCCATACCCCGACGATCCCAGGCCTGGTGGGCACGGACGTTTTCGTGGAGCGCACCCCGGGCTTGGTCATCGACGCGGCGATCTACCCACCTCCGGAGGAACGTATCGACAAGAACCTGGGCCTCGTGGCTGAGTACGGCGGGCGTTGCCTTCTGCGTCTACCTGTCACGGCCGACACCGATCTGGCTCCCGGGCCGGTCCGAGTGGGCGGCGTACTCAAATACCAGGCCTGTGACAAGAAGACGGGCAAGTGCTTCCGTCCCGAATCCGTTGAATGGAGCGTGGAACTGCGCGTGGACAAGGACGCTGACTCGTAGACGGCGTCCGTGAACCACTAATTCGCAGGGCAACGCAACTAGCAGGCCGTTGAAAAAGTAGCGGCCGGCGCCTCGCCGGCCGGACCAACGCAGCTGGCTGACCCAGGGCGAGGGTATTCGAGGCGCGAATCGCCCGTGATCGAGTTTTTGACGGCCTGCTGGTGCGACGCCCGCGCCCACCGGTCGTCGCTGCACGAGGTT
>JADFPW010000318.1 GCA_022562105.1 Planctomycetota bacterium | reverse complement strand
TGGTGTCTCAGTCACCCTCCCTCACGGTCGGGGCTCGGATAAGATGCGAACAGCATGACAGACTAGACTAGCGGCCGTCGCGGGGAAGGGGCAGCCTCCATTTCGCGCCTGAACGTTGTTCAGTGATGGTGACCACTCCTTCGGAAACGACGAGGTGAAAGACGTCCAGCGGCGCCGGGAAGCCAACCTGCGTCGGCACGCCGGCCCGGGCAGCGTCGATTCGACCGGATCGATATTGTCGCAGCGATGCCTCGTGGGGAGAGCTCACTCGCCATTTCAGCTTGTGGCCGGCGAGAGTAAACGCAGCCAATCTCACATCTTCCGTGCGACTGAATGCATTGCCGCTGTGTCGCGTTACGCCCACCAGGAAGAAGTACCACGGCTCGCCGCCGACGTTTCGTACGCCGACCAAAATGCCGCGCGCGTCGCGTCCACCTGACGGCGATGTAGCGAAAGTGATTTGCGAAGGGCGATCACGCCGCGGAGAGTGCAGGTCCGGCTGATCGCGCAGCACTGCGGGATCACCGTTTCCCTCGAGCTCGATGTAGCTAGCCAGATGATCCTGCCAGAATGTGATAGGATCGACACGCGTGCAGCCCACGGCGAAGAACAATACCCAAACGAAGCCGATGACCGGCCCACCCGCTGAGCATGCACACTTTGGTGGTCCAGGATCCATCACTTGCCAACGACCGGCTTGGAACGCCGGATGATCTTCAGCCCGTCGGTGGTCTCGGACGGACGGACACGCACCAGCGTTTCGGATCGGCGCACTGGATCGTTCATGGATGCGGTGAGAAACGCGGCCAGTTGCGAATCGTTGGCCGATTCGGCCTCTTGGGCGGGCACGCGCCCGAGCGCATTGCGGTGGTATGATGCCGCTCCCTGGGTGATGAGCGAGGAGGCTGCGTTCCGCTGACCCTCGCGGGCGGCGTAATGCAACGGGGTGCTGCCGTGAATGTCTCTCGCGTTGGGATCCGAGCCCGCCGCCAATAGCAACGCGACGGACCGGTCATCGCCGCGGGCGGCCGCGTCGTGGAGCGGCGTGCAGCCGAACTCATCCCCTATCGATGCCCCCGCTCCGTTAGACAGCAGCACAGCCACTACCGCGTGCCGGACGCCACGCACGGCCAGATTCAGTGGCGTGGCCCCGTAGGCGGCCCGAGCGTCAGGATTCGCACCCTGGTCCAGTAGAACCTCGGCGACCGATGCATGTCCCCAGCGGGCCGCGCAATGCAACGCCGTTTCTCCATCCACATCCTGAGCATTGACGTCTGCGCGGCGACCCAGGAGGGCGCGGACATCCGCAAGCCGCCCTTCGCGCGCCGCCCACCATAAGGGCGAACGCCCCAGAGAATCTCTCGTTTCGCCATGAGTCTGACCGATCAGCGCGATCGACACCACCTGCTGCAAATCTTGTGAGTCATCGTCGGCAAAGCAGCAGTTGGCGATACTCGCCATCCGATCCGGCTCGCCCGTGTACCCGTAGTCTTCGCCGTAGAACGTACTCAACTCGTCAGCAAGGAGGGCAAAGCCCTCTTGCGTGCGAACCTGCCCGCGCTCGTCGCGATACCAATCGACCACCTCCCGACACCGATCCTGCAATTGCCCGCGAACGACCCCGGTGATACCCGGGCCGTAGGTGTTGGGATTGAGGGCCTCGTCCCAATGATCGCTGACGAATACGGTGAAGAAGTCCGAGTGCGGTACGACGTGATCGTTGAGTCGCCAGAACTCGCCGTCGCGCACCAGCATCGCCGGGCGGAGCGCGCCCCCGATGCCCACGGCTTCGGTCAAGTTTCGGTAGAATAGCAACCCGGCGTAGTTGGCAGCCAGGTCGGCATTGGATCGAACGCCCGTCGCCAGGAGGCCCAGCAGGGCATTTTCCGAAAGCAGGGGATTTGCCCCGGCCCCCAGCTTCACCGCTCGTCGGATAGACCGTTCCTCATTCGCACCCGCTTTTCGTGCTGCCCGGTAGGACGAATGATACAGGAATCCCATGTGTACGAAGTGAACGATCTTGTCCGTGCCCAGGTAGGTGCCGTCAATCATGATCGTCGAACTGCGGCCCAGGCGGCTCAGTTTGGTCAGATCCAACAGCAGGGTCCAGTGATCGTAAATCCCCCGCGCGGGCAGATGGGCCACGATTAGTCCCGGGTAGCGGTTGCGCAGTGCGGGCCTACGCAATTCGAGTTCCAGAGACGCTACGTAGAAAATCGCCGGGGGAAACTCGCCAAGTACCGCTCCGGCCACCGCCTCGGGTGACTGATGACGGGCGGTCGAGGAGGTGGCCCGTCCATCCCGGAGCGAGCGGCGTATGCGGGCGTTGAGCTTGTCGCGCACCTCGCCCAAGGCGTCGAAGAACTGGGTCGAAAAATGAATGCGGAGATCGGCGAACTCTCGCCCCACCGGAACGCTGTACTGATCGGTTTCATGCCCGGAAGCGATTAGCCCCATGCACAGAACCATAAGCACCTGCGGGACGATCCGGTGGCCCGCAAGCCTCGCGATCACTGCATTGGACAATGCACTAATGGCTTCGTTCCCCTTCGCCACGTCCGGCTCTCGGAGTCGATCACTCTCGACCATCGACGAAAGCATACCGAGTCGGTGTCGACACCTCAATAGTATTCGCCACGCCATCGCTTGGCCGGCGGTCTCCGAACGAGTACACTGCCGAAGGCGCTGGGGCCTGCGACCGGGCTCCACGAAACTGGCCCCTGGGCGGGCCATGGGAGGACTATCATGCCGAGAAAGCGAACAGGAACACGAACAGGAACGGGAATGGTGATCGGGTTGTTGTCGGCGGCCATCCTAGCGTTCGGGGCGTGCAGTCGCACGGTGGCCGACCCCGTCCCCGGCAAGCAGTCGCCGGAACACGTGTCGCCAGCGAACCTCTACGACGAATCCGCCGATGGGGAGGCGCAGATCGCCACCGCGATCAAGCGGGCGGCGAGCAAGAACAAGCGTGTGCTCCTGATGTTCGGGGCGAACTGGTGTGGCTGGTGCCACAAGCTCCACGATCTGTTCGAGAGCGATCGGGAAGTCGCCCGCATCTTGCTGTACGAGTACGAGTTGGTTCTGATCGATATCGGGCGTTGGGACAAGCATATGGACATCGCCAAGAGGTATGGAGCTGCCCTGGACAAGACCGGCGTGCCCTTCCTTGTCGTACTTGATTCGGACGGTCAACCGGTGACAACACAGGAAACCGGGTCACTGGAAGAAGGTGACCATCATAACGCCGAGAAGGTTAAGTCGTTTCTGAACAAGTGGAAACCCACGCCGCAAGACGCGAACCGCCTATTCGAGGCGGCACTGAAACACGCCACCGAGCATGACAAGAAAGTCTTCCTTCATTTTAGCGCCCCGTGGTGCGGTTGGTGCCGGGAGCTGGAGCGGTTCCTGGCGGGAGCCGAAGTGTCCGCCATCATGGCTCGCGATTACGTGGATCTCGAGATCGATGTCGATCGCATGGCCAAGGGCAAGGCGATGGAGCGTAGCTTCCACCCGGCCGAAGATGGCGGTATTCCCTGGATCGCGGTCTTCGACAACAAGGGCAAGGTCCAGGCTACGTCCGATGGGCCCGATGGCAACATCGGCTTCCCCGTCGAGCCGAAGGAAATCGCCCATTTCATCGATATGCTGACCAAGACCGCCCAACACAATGGCGCCGCCGAGATTGGGCGAATCAAGACGCTGCTGCAGCGAAACGCCCGGCGAATCAAGTCGACTAACCACTAGGACGGGGATGGATTCTTGGGACGATCAGGTTTCGATCCGTGCGTTTGCGGATGCCAGGCCAAGTTGAGGCGGTTGGCTTGCAATGATCCGCCGTCACAGCGATCGCGGCGGGGGCGGGGCTGGGAGCGGAAAATGCGCCGATAACCCAGGGAGACGATCATGCTACCGCGGAATTATCTCCAGTGAATCGATCGTGGCAATGAGGCGCGCCGTATGGAGCGCAATTCGGCCGGGGGGGCTCGGCCCCGACGGATCTTCGACCTCCAGCACCTCGACACCATTCAGGGACATCCGAGTCACCGGTCCGACAGATTCGATCTCGATGGTGAAGCCATGCGGCGCGAAGAAGTCGGCGCGGTTCAGTTCCTTCCGCACCCGGACCTCCGCGTACTGCGCCGTAACACCGCGCACGCTTCCGAAGTCATACGTGCCGCCGGACAACTGAAAGCCGGACCATCGGACGACTTCCGCGAGGGGGGCCGTCTCGGTCTTCGGATCGAGCGCGAAGCAGGCGATCGAACCTCCTCCCCAGGAACAGCCCGGCGGAGGTGAGTCTTGCAGGCTAAACGCCAGACCGATGGCACCTGCATGAGACTTGCTGACAAACGGATCGTAGGTGTTGGCGGGATTCGTAGGGTCGGCGAGTGTGATATGGAGGGTGGCTCTGAAGTCTCCGTACTTCGCTCCATCAAAACGAAGAAATTGGAAGCCACCATAGACACCCTCAGACTCACCTGCCGAAACTTCGCGGCGTTTTTTAGAAAACGGAACACACCGAATGGGCTTGGAGCCATCCCCGGGATTCTGCTTGTCCCGCCACGCCCGATTTCCCATAGGTATCCATGCATCGGTATCATAGGGATGGAATTCGCCGCTCAGGAGGTTTCCCCGTGGGAACGTCAGGTTCTCTGGAAGCGACGGGACATACGGAGTTCGGAATTGAACCAGTTGCGCGTCGGGTGACGTCACTTGCTGAATACTGTGTGCGCCGGAGAATGCGCCGACGCGCAGATCGAGCAGCTCGACTGCTGCGCGGGGATCGTGAGAGAAGCACTCCAGGAGGACATACTTTGCTGCCCCCCAATCCCTGGGAACGTCAAGCGTCCGGGTTGCAGGTAGGGGAATCGTTCGCCTCAGCGGCCAGAGCACCATCACGACGTGATCTCCGCACCGCGCCAGTCGAAGTACGTAGTCGAGTCCAGGTTGCGGGTGGCCTACAATTCGGTTCGCCTCGGCTACTTTTCCTATTGACCTTTGATTAGAGAATTAAATCCGCTACAGTTTAAGTTCTGCATGGTCAAAGAACGATCGCAACAGTTGCTGCCTGCTACCGACTTGTTCGAGCGAGTCCAACACCTCGTAGGCGAGGGCC
>JADFPW010000317.1 GCA_022562105.1 Planctomycetota bacterium | reverse complement strand
GGTCGTAGCCGACGTCAACTTGGTGGCCCGGGTGGTGGACTTCGCCCGCTTGACCAAGCCTGGGCTGACCTCCCTGGCCGTCGCCGCTGCCTTCGTCGGTTATTGGATGGGCGTCGATGGTGGGTTGCAGCCCAGTGTCCTGGTAGGCACGCTCATCGGCGCCGTCCTGATCGGCGCGGGGGCGAACACGCTCAATCAATTCCTGGAGCGTCAGCGCGACGCCCTGATGACACGAACCGCCAACCGGCCCCTGCCGGCCGGCCGACTGACGCCCGCCGAGGCCCATTGCTTTGGATTCCTGTTGGCTTGGTGCGGCGTGGCGTTTCTCTTGCCCTACGCCGGCTGGCTCAGCGCGGCGATGGGGTTGGCCACTTTGCTGTCATACCTATACGTGTACACGCCGCTCAAGGCGATCTCGCCCTGGTCGACCATCGTGGGAGCGGTTCCTGGAGCGCTACCGGTGCTTGTCGGTTGGACGGCGGCAACGGGAACCATCGGATCGACCGGCCTGTGCCTGTTCGCCATCGTGTTTGTCTGGCAGATTCCGCACTTCATGGCTATCGGGTGGTATTACCGTGAGGACTACCGCCGGGCGGGCTATCCGATCTGGCCCGTGGTCGATGCCCGCGGAATCAAGACGGGGCTTCAAGCCGTCATCTTCAGCCTGATTCTCATCCCGGTGAGCTTATTGCCGACGATGGTCGGCGCAGCCGGCTCCGCCTATCTGGTGGGCGCCCTGGCGTCGGGATTCTTCATGGTGGCCGTCGCCGTGGCGATGACCGTAACGCGATCCGCGAGTTCCGCCCGACGCCTCTTTTGGACGTCCATCGTCTACTTGCCGATCATCATGGCGCTGATGATGCTGGACAAGCAGGGTTAGCAGGTCATCATACCCGCTGTGGTCGGGGATCTCTTGCAATCGAGTCGAGCGGCGGTGTGGGGCGTGCTGGGTTCCGCGTGCTGGGTGCCATGGGCCAACTTGTTGGCCCGTGCCCGTGCTTTCTCAGCACCTCATGGCTGCAAGACACGGGTCAGCTTCGCTGGCCCATGGTACCCGCAGCCATTCTCTCAATGGATCGGGCAATCGAACCAGTTGATCGTTCGTCATGCAACCCGCTGTTGAAACCAAAAACCTGGTCCACCGGTATGGGGAGCGGTCGGCGCTGAACAAGCTCGACCTGACCGTCGCCCCGGGCCAGATCTTCGCCCTGCTGGGGCCAAACGGGGGCGGCAAAACCACCCTGTTTCGCATCCTGGCCACCCTGCTGCGACCGACGGATGGACAAGCGCGAGTGATGGGTTTCGATGTCCGCGAATCCCCGCACGACGTCCGACGACGGATCGGGGTCATGTTTCAATCGCCCAGCGTGGACAAGAAACTCACCGTCGCCGAAAACCTGCGCCACCATGGACACCTCTATGGATTGTCCGGCCGGACCCTCTCGGATCGGACCGGTGAGGTTTTGGCGACCATCGGCCTGGTGGACCGGGCGGGCGAGCGGGTCGAGAAACTATCCGGCGGCCTCATGCGACGGGTCGAGATTGCCAAGAGCCTCATGCACCGCCCGCAGGTATTGCTGCTCGACGAACCCAGCGTCGGATTGGATCCGCATGCCCGTCTGGCGCTGCGCGACCAATTGGAGGAGCTGCGTCAGTCATGGGGCGTGACCTGCCTGCTGACCACGCATCTCATGGACGAGGCGGAAACCTGCGACATGGTCGGAATCATCGATGAGGGCGTGCTGGTCGCGTGCGGGACGCCGTCCGATCTGCGCAGCTCGATTGAAGGCGATGTCGTTACGGTGACGAGCAACAAGGCGCCCGCCCTGCGCGAGGACATTCGATCGCGCTTCGGGGCCGACGCCCAGTTGCTGGGCGATACGCTACGCATCGAACATAAACGCGGGCACGAACTGGCGACCCAACTCGCCGACGCGTTCGGCGACGCCCTGCTCACCGTCACCGTCGGGCGGCCGACGCTCAACGACGTGTTCGTCAAGCGGACCGGGCATCGTCTGGACGGGGCCGCGGGAGATTCCGATGGCTGAGCCGTTGACCCAGACCGACCGCTTCTCGACCGGGTTCGCGCTACCGGCGCTTTCGCTGGCCCATCGGGAGATCATACGCTTCCTGCGCCAGCGCAGCCGGGTGATCGGGGCGTTGGCCACGCCGATCCTGATTTGGATTTTCCTGGGCTCGGGGATGGGGCGGTCGTTTTCCGTGCCCGATGCCGAGGGTGAGGCCGGATACCTGCGATATGCATTCACCGGGACCATTGCCTTGATCGTGCTGTTTACGTCGATTTTCGCCAGCATCTCGATTATCGAGGATCGCAACGAAGGGTTCCTGCAGGCGGTGCTGGTATCGCCCGCGTGGCGGTCGAGTATCGCCGCCGGCAAGGTGCTGGGGGCCAGCTTCCTCGCGTTCCTGCAGGCAGCCTTCTTCATCTTGCTCGCCCCGCTGGTCGGGGTATCGCTTACGATTGGCAGCTTTCTGCAGACCCTGGGCGTTCTCTGCCTGGTGGCTCTGGGGATGAGCGGCCTCGGTTTCGTAACTGCCTACCGCACGAGTTCCATCCAGGGGTTCCACTCGATCATGAATCTGCTGCTGTTTCCGATGTGGCTGCTGTCCGGGGCGCTGTTCCCCATGGCCGGGGCGTCCACCTGGATCAAGGTCATCATGCTGGCGAATCCGTTGACCTACGGGGTGGCGGCGCTGCGACACACGCTAGCATCCGGAAGCGCGGTCGCCGATGCATCCATGCCGTCGTTGCCCGTAGCGTTGGGTGTGACCGCGTTGTTCGCGGTCGGTATGATGGTCGCCGCCACCTGGATGGCCGCCCGACCCGACTAGTGGAACGATAATCGCGATGACACTCACCGGACATGCTCGCACATTGGCCTTGTTGGGGATGGTTGGGGTCGTGTTGGCCTCGGGCGTGATATGGACCTCACTTCAGCTCCGCCGGGCGACGGCGGCGCGGGATCTGTTGTCCCTTCTGCCGGTGCTGGGCGAGGTTCCGGAGTTCGAGCTGACCGAACGGAGCGGGCAGGCATTGGATCTTGGCGAACTCCGCGGACACATCTGGGTCGCGGACTTCATCTTTACGTATTGTGGCGGTCCCTGTCCGCGGATGACGGCGACGATGGCTCGGCTTCAGAAGGCGACGGCTCATCTCCCGGACGTAAGGCTGGTGTCGTTTTCGGTTGATCCCGCGCGGGATACACCGGAGGTGATGTCCGCCTACGCCGATCGCTACGGAGCTGATCCATCCCGTTGGTTTTTCCTGACCGGTCCGATGGAGACGATCACCCATCTGGCGGTCAACGGATTCAAGGTCGGTAGCATCGAGGATCCGATCCTGCATAGCACACGTTTCATCCTCGTGGATGAAACGGGCGCGATCCGTGCCTATCGAGACAGCGCCGAAGGCAACGTCGTCGCCCAGTTGCTCCGGGACATCGAAACCTTGAACGAGCAACGTCGCCCGTGATCTCCGTCGGCGACCTTCCCGCGATCAATGCCAGCCTGAACGCCGTCAGTGGCGTATTGATACTGTTCGGCTACGGAGCCATTCGAAAACGACGGGTCGCCGTCCATCGAGCGTTCATGCTGGCGGCTTTCGTCACGTCCACGCTGTTCCTTGTTTCGTACGTGACCTACCACATACAGGCCGGCTCCCGGTCGTTTGCCGGACCCGGGTGGTTGCGCCCGATCTATCTGACCATGCTCATCAGCCACATCATCCTGGCGGTGGGCCTGCTCCCCCTAGTGATCGTGACCATAATCCGGGCCTGGCGTGGGCGAATCGAGGCCCATCGGCGCTTGGCCCGGTGGACATTTCCAATATGGCTGTATGTGTCGATCACTGGTGTGTTGATTTATACAACCCTCTACCGCTGGTGGCCCGTCCAGGATTTGACAGGTGGGGCCATTTGACGCCGCGCACCGATAGGGTAGTATCCCGCGACTGATCGACGTCGGCCGGCGACCTGTGGTCGGGCGTCCGATGGCCCTGAGACCCGCGTCGCAGCCGCGGGCTTGGCAGGCCGACGCGAAGATGTCCTCTCGGCGTGGCGCGGCTGTGGGGCGATCGGGTCTGCGGACTCGCGGAAGAGAGTTTGACCGGTTCTTCTGCTTTTACGAGCAGCGTCCGAGTCCATCGGACAATCGCCTAGTATTGCCCGACTTGGGGAATCGGCGGTCGCTCAGGGTGCGGGCACGCGGTTCGAGCGCTCTCTGGCGTTTGTTAGTCAACTGGTGTCGGTGATGGAATCGGCTGCATGAGCCAGGAGAGTGTCTAGGATGACCATAGGACTAGGGCTGCTGGGACAGGCCGCAAGCGGAGGATCCAAGTATTGGCTGCCCGAGAATCTCTCCACCCATGGAGGTCGGATTGACGGGCTGATCGTTTTCACTCACTGGTTCATGGCCGCCCTCTTCGTGGGGTGGGGTATTTTCTTTATCTACTGCCTGGTGAGATTCCGCCAGCGTGCCGGTCAGGCTGCTCGTTACGACGACATCAAGGCCAAGCCGTCCAAGTATGCAGAAGTCGTGGTGGTGATTGTCGAAGCCGTGCTGCTAATCGGGTTTTCCATACCGGCTTGGGCGGCCTACCGAGACGAGGCCCCGCCGGTTGATGAGCGGCTCGAAATCCGCGTGGTAGCAGAGCAGTTCGCGTGGAATTTTCACTACCCAGGCCCCGATGGCGTGTTTGGGCGAACCGACCCCTTGCTCATGGAGGAGGGAGTCAACCCACTGGGGCTGGACCCCGATGATCCGGCGGGCGAAGACGACATCATTCCCGTCCAAAACCAGCTGCACATTCCGATCGGCAAGCCGATTTACCTTCGCCTCAGTTCCAAGGATGTGATTCACTCGTTTTCCATTCCGGTCATGCGCGTCAAGCAGGATGTGATTCCGGGGATGGAGATCCCCATCTGGTTTGAAGCGATGTCGATGGGCTCGGGTGATAATGGGCAGTACGACATCCAATGCGCCCAGCTCTGCGGCCTTGGGCACTATCGCATGAAGGGCATCCTGACGCTGCACGATCAGGCTGGGTTTGACGCTTGGTTGCTGGAGGCGGCAGCGGAAGAAGAAGAGTTCTTTGACGAAGACGAGTTCGA
>JADFPW010000316.1 GCA_022562105.1 Planctomycetota bacterium | reverse complement strand
GGCGACCATCAACTCCGGCGGTTTATCTACTGTCCACGCGTCCGTGCTGCTCAACGAAGGAGACGGCACACTCGCTTACCCCCCGTTGTTCTATGAGGTGGGCTATTTGGGCATGTCCATGGCCAGCAGCGATCTGGAAGGAGACGGCGATCTCGACTTGGTCATAGGCAACGCCGGCGGCGACGGGACGGTGTCCGTGAAGATCAATGCGGGTGATGGATCCTTCCCGGGCGGTTCTTTTGACTATTTCGTGGAAGGCGACGTTCTCTCCGTCTCGCTAGGCGACCTGAACGGAGATGGGCATCCCGACCTGGTTGTGGTGAACTTTTACACGGACTACGTGCGCGTCATGCTCAACCAGGGAGACGGAACGTTTATCACGGACGAACTCTACATCGTGGGCACCCCCTTTTCCGTCGCCATCGATGATCTGGACGGGGATGGGGACGCCGACCTGGCCGTGGCGAACGGGATCAACGACGCCGTCTCCGTACTGCTAAACGACGGCAACGGAACCTTTGCCGAACAGGTGCTCTACGACGCCGGGGATACCCCAGGATCAGTGGCTATTGCCGATCTGGATGGGGATGGTGATGCCGACCTGGCTCTGGCGAACCTCTACAGCGACAACGTCTCCGTGCTGCTCAACCTAGGGGACGCTACCTTCGCGCCACAGGTGCTCTACGACGTGGGGATGGAGCCCACGCACCTGGCCATCGGCGATCTCGACGGAGATGGGGACGCCGACTTGGCGGTGGCGAACAATGACAATGACAACGTGTCCGTGCTGCTCAACCTCGGCGACGGCACCTTTTCGGCGGACGTAATGTACAGCGCGGGTGGCGGCTTTTACGTGGCGATCGGCGATCTGGACGGCGATGGTGATGCCGACCTATTCCTGCCCGGCGACAACCATGTCTACGTGCTACTCAATAACACGGTGGTGGATTCGAACCCCGCAGATGATGGTGACTGAGACTTGCTCGATGATTGCCTGACCGCCTGTAACCCGGATCAGATCGATGGTGACGCTGACATCGTCGGTGATGTCGGCGACAATCCCCTTTGACCCCCATCCGACGGCGCCCCCCTACGACGCTGCTCCGCCCGCGATCTGGGCCGGCCTTGATGGCACCTTCGCCATGGGGAAATTTCCACGACACGGCTGGATGCCGCGCCCGGCTGCTCCGACCAATCTCCTTGGAATCCATAGGCCGATCCAGTAAGCTGAATACGGTGGAAGCCGCGACCGGCATGCAATGCAACCCTGTGTAGCTCCGTCGCGGCCAAACGTCGAAACTGAGTGAACAGGCGTGGGGCGCGTATCCGTTTGGGACGGGCGCCTCCTCGCCCACAGCAAACCCGCCCGGGCAATCCAACCGGCGGGACCGGGAGCATTGAATGTCCGCAAAGCATGGCAACACCGTTCGTGGATGGACTGTATCCCTGGCCTGGCTTCCTCTCCTTCCTGTCCTGGCCGTCGGGCTCGCGCCGACCCAGCCTACCATGGCAGACGAGCAGGCGGACGATGCCATCGTGCAACCCTCATCGTCCGATATTCCGCCTACCGTCGTTGAGTCGGTCATCTCCGAGCCGCTGACCTCAACTCGGGTGGATTGGCAGACCGGCGCCCTCATCGCCACCCTGGACGCCAACGCCTACGATCAACTTCGGACGGCCCAACTCGTCCAGATGACCCTGCCGGTTACAGCCCAAGGCGGCGTGATAACCGATCTGCGGCCCGTGCAGGTTGCCACCGAAGGGGCACGGGCCCAAATCGTCAATGGACAAGATGTTCGGTGGTCTGAACTGCGCGTCGCCGCGTTCTCCGGACGAGTGCGAGCAACTGCCAACTCATACGTGTTCATCGCCCTTACACCCCATCAGGTGGCCGGGTACGTCCTGCTCGACGGCACCACCTACCTGATCTCATCCGGCGACCCGAGGAGCTTCACCGGCGAAGTCACCATTGCGACGGCAGACTCATTTCCGGCCGCAGCCCCGGGGGCGGCGAATCCAGGGCTCTGCCACCTGGACGATGCCCTCTTTGCAGGCTCCACCTCTGTCGGCGACGGCCCTAGCCCGGCCGGGGGATCGGCTCGCGGCACGGCCCTTGAGGTGCGGATCGCCGACATCTTCATTGAGTGCCAGCACGACTACACGGCCCTGTTCAACACTCCGGAGGACGCCGCCGACTATGCAGCCATTCTGGTCGCGGTGACCAGTGACATCTACCGTCGAGATACCGGCGCCGAGCTGCGCATCCCGGACGGATACATCCGCGTATGGGAGACGGACGATGAACCCTGGGGCCCGGTCAACGACTGGGGCGACCTCGCCGCGTTCATCTCCTATTGGGAACAGAACATGCAAGACGTGGACCGCACCCTGGCCCATCTGCTGACCTACCCGGTGTTCGGCGGCATCGCCGCTTCGATCGGCGGTCTGTGCAGCCATTCCGAAGGATACGCCCTGAGCAGCGTGTACGGGTTCTTTCCGACGCCGGTCCAGCACACCCACGAGGACAACTGGGATATGTATGTGTTCCCCCACGAACTGGGCCACAATTTCGGGTCGCACCACACCTTCTATTGCGGCGACGGTGACAAGGGCTACTGTCCGCCCATCGAATGCGTCGAGGATGAAGATCAACCTGACGGCGGAACGCTTATGAGTTACTGCGGCGTCCCCAATATCGGCCTCCGATTCCACCCACGAGTGCAGGAGACCATGCGCGAATACATGACCACGGTATTATGCATGGAGATTGTCGAGTTCCAGCCCGGAGACTACGACCACAACGGCGTACTCGACGAGGCCGATCTTCTCAGCGCCGCCATGTGCATCTATCTCCCGTTCGAAGCCTCAGGCTGTTATGAAACCTTCGAGCTCGATGGCGACGCAGAACTCACACCCTGCGACTACGACCTGCTCTATGAGATGATCCATCCCGACGAGCCGCCGCCCGACTGCAACGACAACGGTGAGCCGGACGCCTGTGGCGATATCGCCAACGGCCTCAGCGAGGACTGCAACCTGAACATGATCCCCGACGAGTGCGAAACGCTCGTCGACTGCAACGGCAACGGAGAAATCGACACCTGCGACATTCTCAGCGGCTTCAGCGGGGACGTCAATATCAACGGCATCCCCGACGAGTGCGAAGAGGCCGACCGAGTCATCCACGTCGATGACGACGGCCCGTTCGATCCAGCCCCCGGCGATCCTCGGATCGGTGACCCGGACGAGGACGGAAGCGCCGAGCACCCATTCGACTCCATCCAGGAAGCGATCGACGACGCCAATGACTTCATGCAGATTCTCGAGATCCGGGTGGCCGACGGGGTCTACACCGGAGCCGAAAACCGTTCGCTGAACCTGGACGGCCGCGAGTTGCTTATTGGCAGCGCTAACGGACCCGCTCTGTGCATCATCGACTGCCAGAATCTGGGCCGAGCATTCGACTTCGACAACCAGGAGACCGGAGGGGCGCGAATTGAAGGGTTCACTTTCATAAACGGATCGGCCGACAACGGCGCCGCCCTCCGTTGCGACTCCGACAGTAGCCCGTCCATCAGTCGCTGCATCTTCACCGACAATGTGGCCGAGGTGTTCGGTGGTGCCATCTACGCATTGGAAAGCAATCCGACGATTAGTGGATGTGTATTCCAGAACAACTCAGCCGGTATCTCCGGTGGAGCTCTGTATTTCAGCGACAGCGAATCCCTGGTATCCCACAGCACACTACGAGGCAACTCCGCCGCATCCGGCGGGGCTGTGTACCTGCGTACGGGAAGCGCCCTGACCCTGCGAAACTGCGAGCTCACCGCCAACATCGCCGAAGGATCCGGCGGCTCCATCTTCGTGCAATCTTCGGACGTTTCCGTGCTCAACAGTACACTCTCGGGGAACCTCGCCACCGCGGGCGGGGCCATCTATAGCTCGCTGAGCACGTCCGAACTCCAGGGCAGTATCCTGTGGGACAACCAAGCCGACGACGGATCCGAGATCCGCCTGGTGGCCGCTTCCACCTCGACGGTGAACTACTGCGACGTGGCCGGGGGTCCGGAAGCGGCCAGCGTTGACGGATCCAGCAGCCTGATCTGGGGCGACGGCAATCTCGACGCGGACCCATGGTTCGCCGACGCCGATGCGGGCGACTACCACCTCACCCTCGGCTCCGCGGCCATCGATGCGGGCGATCCAACCTTCGAGCCGAACATCGACGAGACCGACCTGGACGGTGACGATCGCGTGCTAAACGGCCGCATCGACATGGGCAGCGATGAATTCGACCAGGACGCCGAGCCCCCGTGTGACGGCGACGCCAACGGCGATGGGCTGGTCGATCCGCTGGACGTCGGGTTCGTCCTCAGCCGTTTCGGCTGCAGCGTTGGAACGGGCGACCCCAACTGCGACATCGCCGACCAAAACGGTGACGGCCTGGTCGATCCCCTGGACGCCGGTTACGTCCTGGCCCGTTTCGGCGACTGTCTATAGATGGAAAATCCGATCTGCGGAACCGGCGGAGCCTCGTGCACGTTCACGGGAGGATCAAGGGCTCATCCGAGCCGCGCCCGTGAGGAAGCGGTTTCCCGCCAGGCACCCAAACCGGCGTATCTCCGCTCCCTGACGGTCGCGGCTCGGTTTGCATTCGCCCGACCCACGCGGGGCCGATCAACGTGCGAAGCTCGTTGATACCTGCCTGGTTCGTCATCGCGACGGAGGCGCCACGGCATCCCCGCGATGATAGCAATTCGTGTCCGTCCAACGCCTACGCGATGGGCCACCCGCCACCCGCCCACCCCTGTGCAGTCACTAACGCCTAAAGGCGCTCTGACCCTAATCTGCCCCTTTTCTCGGGCACCTCCTCGCCGTTGGGCAAGGCGATCACGACTCGGGTCTTGGTCACAAACATCATCTCGGGATGACGAACCTCGTAGACCTCGCCATCCGATATAAATATGCGCAGTGGGCGGAACGGTCGCTCGCGCTGCAAATCCAACAATTCTTTGGCGACCATGAACGTCACCCTAAACCGTTGTCATTCTTCCGCCAACCCCCACCCACAGCGATTCTCCGCAGATCCGTAGCCCCCCCACCGCCAAGGCGCTGGGGACTCGTCCAGATTACAGTAGCCCTTATCTCGTGTCC
>JADFPW010000315.1 GCA_022562105.1 Planctomycetota bacterium | reverse complement strand
TTTGATGCGACCGCGAACACCCCGTACCGGTGGCGGACCGTTCGCTCGGTCGCCCGGCATGTTCGATTGCCACAGGGAACCGTCCAAGGGGATCTCGAGCGGCTTGTCGAGCTGGGCCACGTTCAAAAGCGAGTTCCCAAGACTCGCGGTGCGATCGTCTACGGGGCCGTGGGGCGAGTCGCCGACTCCTAGCCGGCCGGATCCCTTTCCCGAAATGCAACACCGCTACCCGGTGACTAACAACAGGTAAGGGTAGGCGCGCGGATCATGATCCTTTCGAGCTGACTCCTGGGCAGGATATGCCTCGTAATACTTCTCGAAATGCGTGACCAGCGCCCCCAGATCCGTCCCCATATATGATTCCCCCTGCATTCGCTCCAGAACCTGCCGCAGGTAGCCAACGCTGCCTTGGCTCAACCGCTCCACGCCACCCGAATGGCCCAAGAATCGCTTTAGGTGACATGCGGACATCTGGATCAGTCCCTTTAGGAACCGACCCTGTATCCCCTCCTTTTCGGTCAGTTGCCATAGACCTTCCCAGGCCTCGTGCGCTTCCCACCAGTAGGCGTGGTTGTATAGATCACAACCGTAGAGGTAATCCGTGCTCTTTGCCCAATCCTGGGGAGCGACCCACACGACGGACGGGCCTTGGGTACCCGGCGCGCCATAACTGTGTCCGCGGGGATCGGCGGTGGGGTGAGGGTTGCACCCGGGGATGAATCGGTACGCCGGAAAGGGCTCATCGCAGTACCGTGGTGCAACGAACTGGGTGAGCAAGCTTAGATTACGTTCATGCATGGCAGCGAAGCGCCCGGCGATACCACGGTACGTTTCCCCGGACAAGCTCAAGTCGCCTCTATGGCCACGATCGACCCACACAGCACGGAGAGTTCATCGTCGCCGAATGGATAGTCGTGGTCCAGGCGATCACCTCCCCCGTCGGCGATCGAGAGGCAATCAACGAGTCGCCAACCGTGCGACTGTTTGCGAATCGTCACCTGAACCTGCCAACCTCGATCGAGCAGCCACCAGCGAAGATGGGCCTTGATCAAGTCTTCGGACATCGCGGTGTCGATCGGTACGTAGTCCGCCTCATCCGAGCCCACGGGTGCCAGGGCCCAATCCGCCTCCCGTTCCCCGGCCTCGTCCGTCAGGTAGACCAGGGCATCTCGATCACCCGGAACCTCCGGCGATGCCCATTCAGGCTGAGCGGTAATCGCCAGTGCCTCGGCAGTGATCTCGAAGAGCGTGGCGGACGTCACGCGATGAGCTCCTATCCTGTCTAAGGCCAAGGGACCATCCACGCTCTCCTATCACCTGAGCGACGGCAGCGATTTGTCAGCCCCGGTCGTGCGTTCCCTGCACTCGATTCTTGCTCTACCTAGATCCTCTTCAAGAGAAAACTGGCTTGCCTCCCAAGAGCCAGGAGTCATTTGTAGCAACCCCGGTGCCCTGGAGGCAAAACCATGTAGGGAAGTGTCTTGCTGGGGCCGGTCGGACGCAAGAGGGCTCCGAAGATTTACCGAAGACGTGCCGATCCGGCGGTTCGGTAACGGACCGGGATGGTTGCGGGGCGTATACCCACGAGATACTATGGGCCTCGTCGGCGGGGGTGGTCGAAGAGGGTCAAGGCGAAGGAGTCTGCACCGTGCTAACTCGAGCTCTACCCCGAAACGGGCGCACCCCGAAGTTTCAGCGCGGGCAGGTAGTGCGGCACAGACGATACGGCTATCGCGGGGTGATCGTCGACTACGATCACCAATGTCAAGCCGACGAGCAGTGGTACAAGTCCAATCAATCCCAGCCCGATCGCACCCAGCCGTGGTATCACGTGCTGGTCGACGGGAGCGAGGCCACTACCTATGCGGCCCAGATCAACCTGGCTCCCGACACGACGGGCAAACCGGTCGAACACCCGTTGGTCGAGCGGTATTTCGACGACTTCTCGGACGGTCGGCACGTCCGCAACGACACGCCGTGGCCGCAATGACATGAATCCAGCGACCCTCGTGGGGCCGCCGCTTCACTCCTTGCTAAACCGGGCGGCGTTGGCGTAGAGTATGCTCGGCAGGATCGAGTGATCCAGCCGCAGGAGCGCGGGGTGATGAAAGTATCGTTGCGCGTGCAGGAGCTGGCCGAGTCGGCGACGTTGGCTGTCGCGTCCAAGACGGCTGCGCTCAAAGCCTCGGGGATTGACGTCGTCGGCTTCGGAGCGGGTGAGCCGGACTTCGATACTCCCGAGCACATCAAAGCCGCTGCCACCGACGCCCTGGCCCACGGACTCACCAAGTACCCCAAGCCTCCGTCCGGCCTGCCGGAGACCAAAGAGGCCATCCGGCTCAAGTTCAAGCGCGAGAACGGGTTGGACTACGGGGCGTCGGAGGTCATGGTCACCTCGGGCTGCAAGATGGCCTGCTACCTGGCCCTGCAAGCTCTTCTCGATCCGGGCGATGAAGTAATCATCCCGGTGCCCTATTGGGTCAGCTTTCCCGAGATGGCCAAGCTGGCCGGCGGCGTGCCCGTACCTATCGATTCATCCGATGGGCAAGGTTTTCGGTTTCCGGCGGATCGTATCGCCGCTGCGGTAACGCCTCGCACGCGGCTCATGATTCTCAACACACCGAACAATCCGGGCGGGTTCGTTTACTCGGAGGCCGACCTTCGAGCCGCCGCCGACATCGCCCGAAAGCACGATCTGGCTGTGCTGGCCGACGAGACCTACGACCGCCTGCTGTTCGGCGGACGAAGTCATGTCAGCTTCGCATCGCTTAGCGACGACGCCTACCAACGTACCGTAACCGTCAACTCAGGGTCCAAGACCTACGCCATGCCGGGTTGGCGCATCGGCTATGCTGCCGGTCCTCAGCCAGTCATCGCAGCGATGGCCAAACTGCAGAGCCAGACCACCAGCGGGGTGGCCCCGTTTACGCAGTTGGCTCTGGCCCGGGCGTTGGTGGCTGACCAGGAATGCGTCGAGTTCATGCGGCGAGAGTTCGAGAGTCGCGGACAACACTTGGCCCGTCGGCTCAACGAGTTGCCTGGCGTACACTGCTCCGAGCCGGAAGGGGCGTTCTACACCTTTCCGAATGTCGCCGGCACATACGCGTCGTTGGGCGTGGACGGCTCCGTCGCGTTCGCGGAACGCCTGTTGAGCGAGGCCAAGGTTTCGGTCACGCCGGGGATCGCCTTCGGCTGCGACGATCACGTGCGGATGTCATTCGCGACCAGCATGAAGCAGATCGACATCGGCCTGGATCGAATGGCTGCCTGGCTGGCGCCGGTTCAATCGCCGGCCTAGCGGGGTGGCACGGTCTGGTACTCCAGGCCGTGGAGTTCATCGGTGGCTTCGTGGGGGTACGGCGCCTCGCACGCACGAGAAGTCTGGTTGCGGTGTGTCGAATTGACGCGTCACCAAGCAGTGACAGGAGGGAAGCGCATGAGAACGGTCAGACCATTCTGGATTCTGGGAGTCGTGTTCGCCGTGTGGGCATCGAACTCCGCTGCCCAGCAAGACTGCGTCGGTGAGGGCGATACGAACGGCGACGGCCTGGTCGATCCGCTCGATGGCGGATTCATCCTCGCCCGGTTCGGCTGCGAGGTCGGCAGCGGCGATGCGGGCTGCGATATCGCGGACACCAACGGCGACGGCGTGGTTGATCCGTTGGATTTCGGATTCGTCGCTGCCCGGTTCGGGGCTACGTATCTCAACTATGGGCCCCACCGTGACAATCTGGAGGCGGAGATGCTGGCCATGGCGGTCAGCGGCGAGATCCGAGCGCCGGATTTCGCTTATGACCGTATCCTCGGTGACATGGCCCTCATCCGAATCGAGTTTCCCGAACTCATCGCGGTCGTGGACGATACGGACTACGTGCCGAATCAACTGATCGTCAGCGTCGACGACGATGGGCCGATCGATGACTACGAGGCGCTCAACGACTTCTTCCTGGTCGTGGATGAGGAAATCAACACCTGGGGCCGGGTGTTGACATTCTGCGATAATCTGAACGCCCTCGTAGCGGCCGTGGAGTACGCCGGCCTCGATGAAGTGAATTGGGCCGAACCCAACTACTTTATCGGCATTGACGACTACATCACGGTCGCTCCCCAGGGGAATACCTACCGCTATTCGATCGACGACGGGTTCTGGGACTGTTTCGACGGCTGCGACTGCCACCGCTACTGGGAGATCGATGTCAGCGGCGATGGGACGGTCACGCTGATTTCCTACAGCGAAGAAGGCGTGCCCTGGTGCGAATTCGACTAGGTCTCGCCCCAGATGCATCGCCGATGTCGCCGGTCGATCGGAGGACTCGGACGGTTCCGAGCCGTGCCGGCTTGACGCGTCATTGGCCGCCGATAGGATAGTGCCGTGTTGAGTTCACCCGCGGCGATACGGGGACGAAACCGGATGACGCTTTGCCCGTCGTGGCGGCGCGAATCACCCCTGGAGTTCAAGAATGTCTCTCACCATTGGTGATTTCCTTGCCGGCTTGGACGAATTCGCCGAACGAATCCCCCTCGAAGAGCTGCAACGCCGACTTTCCGATCTGGCCATTGCCGTGGACGACGTGCGGGAGTACGCCAACTTCGGGCAGCAGACGTATCAGCGCAACCTGATGCACGCCGGGCCGGCCTATCAGGCTCTGATCCTGTGTTGGCGCAGCGGGCACCGCAGCCCGCTCCACGATCATCGGGGTTCGAGTTGCGGGGTGCGCGTGCTCGAAGGGGTGGCCACCGAAACGACGTTCGATCGTACGCCCGAGGGTCTGGTCTACGCGACCGGTTCGCACGAATTGGGAGCCGGTTCGATTTGCGGCAACCAGGACGACGGCATTCATCAGATGTCCAACCTCCAATCGCCGGGTGAGGATCTAATCACCTTGCACATCTATTCGCCGCCTCTGCTTCGCATGGGCATGTACTCACTGACGGATCCACACCGAACCGAGTTCCTCGATCCGGTGGTCGGCTTCGTCGCCGGCGACGGGATCTAACAGCCCGTTGAAAAAGTGTGGCACCGGTTTGCAACCAATACTGTCCGGCCGGGGAATTGCTAAGGGTGGAG
The DNA here is from genome assembly GCA_022562105.1 of Planctomycetota bacterium. GTDB lineage: Bacteria > Planctomycetota > Phycisphaerae > UBA1845 > UBA1845 > JADFPW01. Next base: position 117 of record JADFPW010000315.1, on the reverse strand, counting down.
TATAGCGTGAGATTGGGTGGATGGCGTTAGTTCGACTGCAATCACCGGTGGCGAGGTCGCCAGGGGCCAAACGCTGGGCGCATACCCCTAGCCGCCCACGGCAGAGCGAGCGACGGC
>JADFPW010000314.1 GCA_022562105.1 Planctomycetota bacterium | reverse complement strand
CACAGGACTTGTGGAGCCCGATGCGCCTGTTCTTGGAGTGGGCGAATACGGTGGTCCCTTGCGCGAGCTTGAAGGCGAAGAGTTAGCCCGGTTCGTTCGCGGCCGCGAGCTTTTTGACCGCGATTTCGGTCATGAGAGCGGCGTAGGGCAGCCGCGGTTCAACGGCGATTCTTGTCGCGCATGCCACTTTGATCCAGTCATTGGTGGTTCGGGACCCCGAGACGTCAACGTGATTCGCCAGGGCATCTCCAACGGAGACGGTGAGTTTGTTTCCCCGCACGTCGGGACGATCCTCCACAAGGAGACGATCGAGCTTGACCGTGGGGTCATGGCGCAGGAAGTGGTTGACATCTTCGAGCATCGGCAAACGCCTCATTTGTTCGGCCTGGGGCTTGTGGGTCTTATCTCGGATGAAACGATTGTCGCCAATGCGGATCCGCAAGACATTGACGGTGACGGCATCAGCGGTCGCGTTTCGATCACCGACGGAGGTCGCGTGGGCCGCTTTGGTTGGAAGGCCCAAGTGCCTTCTATTGCTGAGTTCGTCCGCGATGCTATGGCGGTGGAACTGGGCATCACGGTCGAGACTCAGGAAGGGATGACGTTTGGCCGAGTCGATGACAACGACGACACGGACGATCCGGAACTTTCCGCCACAGAGGCGCAGGATCTGGCGTTCTTCTTGACCATGCTTGCCCCTCCTCCTCGCCAGGTGTTTGATAACGTCGAGCAGGTGGAGACGGGCGAAACACTGTTTGGTGAGGTGGGTTGTGCGGCTTGCCACATCGCTGAGTTGGAGACGTCGTCAGGACCGGCTCGTCTGTACTCAGACCTGTTGCTGCACGAGATCCTACCGACTGGTTCGCTGGGAATCGAAGACGGTTCCGCCAACATGTGGGAGTTCAGAACGGCACCGCTTTGGGGTGTAAGCCAAACGGCTCCATATTTCCATGATGGTGCCGCGGACACGCTGGACCAAGCGATTCTTATGCACGATGGCGAGGCTGCGACAAGCCGCGACGACTACCAAGCATTGTCGGAGAGTGATCGAAACGCCGTTCTTGCGTTCCTGAGCACACTGTAGGAATTGATTCTAACTTTTCGGGGCGGTGCCCGACGACCAACGGCCATCCACGCAGGCGTGAGGCCCACTGTAAGAAACGGAGATTCGCTGATGAACATCGCAAGCATCCAAGACATACTCGTGCGTCGACAAACCGCGTTCGGGATCGGCGTCATGGTCGGATTTCTTATGGTCGGCTGCGTGTCCGAGTTGACCTTGGTGCCCGACCCGACAGACCAAACGGACGGAGCAGACGGCACGGACGGTACGGAACCGGGCGACTCCACGGACCCGACGTTTCTGGCCGACCCCACTGCCAAGTTCGATCCATTATCGAGACCGGAGAGCCCGACCTTATCTCCGGAGAACTTCAACTCAGCGAAGGATTGTGCCGGGTGCCACCCGACCTACGTGGCCGAATGGGAAAACTCGATGCATGCCTACGCCACGGTGGATCCTGTGTGGCGCGTTCTGGTCGATATAAGGAAGGCCGAGTTCGACGGCGCCCAAGATCAGATGTGCGTGCAGTGTCACACGGCCATCGGTACCCGCGGCGGCGAAGTGGTCCCGGGATTCTCCTGGGACGACCTGTCCGAGATCTCGCTGGAAGGCGTAACCTGTGAAGCCTGCCACAAGGTCTCCGGGATGCGTCGTATCTACAATAGCGGTCACGAGCTTGACGAAACCGGCCCCTTGCGCGGAACGATTGAAGATCCGGTAGCGAATTCGTATCACGAGTCGGAGTACTCGGAGTTATTCGGCCAGGCCAAGTTCTGCGGTGGATGCCATGACATCATCGACATGGCCCGTGGCCTGCAGCTTGAACGCCCCTATGAGGAGTTCCTGGCCTCCCCGGCGGCAAAAGAGGGGCGCAACTGCCAGACCTGCCACATGCCGACCTACACCGGCAAGGCGGCCATCATCGACGGCGTGCCCGAGCGAACGCTTCACCGGCATCGGTTCATTGGCGCTGAAGTTGCATTGGACGAGAGCTTCACATCCGATCCAGAGGTCCGGGCCATGCTCCGTGAGGAAGTCGATAACCTGCTTCGAACGGCCGCCGAGATCACGGTTGAGGCCGCCGAGAGCGTCCAGGCCGGGCAGCAGCTTGATCTGTTGGTCACCGTTCGAAACCTGATCGACGCCCACAACCTGCCGACAGGCTCCACTTTCCTCCGCCAATGTTGGGTGGCGATCACGGTTACCGATGCAGAGGGTAACATTCTCTATCAGACCGGCCACCTGGATGAAGACGGCGACTTGCGCAATTACTGGAGTTCAGCGGATCAGTTTGGAGATGCCGATCTGATCGAGTTTGGATCCCGTTTCATCGACGAGACCGGCAACCCGACGCTTTTCCCCTGGTTGGCGGCTGAGCATATTTCCAGCGCCCTGTCACCTTTGTATGAGCGCACGTTCACGTTGTTCGTGCCTACCACGCCTGACACGGTGGGCCCCATCACGATTGACGCCGCCGTGCGCTTCCGCCCGCTACCGCCCTTCCTTCTTCGCGCGTTGGGCGCCGGGGCATTGGTGGAGAACCTCGTCATCACCAATATGGATGAGGCGACGAGAACCGTTGAAGTTACGCCCTAGGGCGTTATTCGGCTTGCCCGTGACGAAGAATCTTGGCGGGAGGGATCCGCTGTCCGCGTGCTCGAGCCCCGGGCTGCGGAGAAGGGATCGGGCGTCCATAGCCCACGGTAGGTCGGGCGCCGCCCGCCATCGCCCACGTGGCGGACGCTCCGTCGGGCAGGGCCCGACCTACCGAGCTAGAGTTCCCGAGTCGTTCCTGGCCCGGGCATGGCGAGAACCGTTCTTTCGGGATCAGCAACGCGGTTTCAGGCCGCTGGAAGCCGGCATACAGAAAAAACGCAAATCCGCTTGACAGGTCGGCGATGATGTTGTATATACAACACTGGAGCGATGGCGATGATCAACGACACACTGACCAGCACCGTTGAGACGATCGCAAGCGAGTGCCTCGCGGTGCGAATCCGCCTGCTGAACCGAACGGTGACCAACATCTTCGACGACGCGTTGCGCCCGCTCGGGGTCAAGGTGAGCCAGCTCAATGTGCTGATGGTGGTGGCCAAGCGCGGGCCGATTTCACCGGGCGATGTAGCCCGGCGACTGAACATGGAGAAATCGACCCTGAGCCGCAACGTCGAACGCATGCGGACCCGCGGCTGGCTCAAGGTGTCGGAAGGTGATTCCGGGCGCAAGCAAATTCTTGAACTCGGCTCGGCGGGGCGCAAGCTGATCGAGAAATCGCTGCCGTTTTGGAAGAAGGCCCAGACACAAACGGAGGCCATGCTGGGTCAGCGCGGCGCCCGATCGATTCATCGCGTTGCCAACACTGTCTGGGCCCAGCTTGGACGGAAATGAGTTTCGTTTTTTTGGACGTTGGGTTGTATATACAACCCTACAGCAAAGGAGATCGAAAATGTCGAAGCCTCTGATTCTTGTCACCGGAGCCACCGGAAAGACCGGCGCACCCGTCGTCGAACAATGGCGCGAGCGCGGCTTCCCCGTTCGCGCACTCGCCCGCCGTCGTGACGAGCGATCGCGACGGCTCGAGGCGCTCGGCGCCGAGGTGGTCATTGGCAACTTGCTGGAGTCGAAGTCCGTTCGACTCGCGATGCAGGATGTCAAGCGCGTTTACTTCTGCTATCCGCCGGGCGATCAACTCCTGGATGCGACCGCGATCATGGCGGCGGTCGCCCGGGACGCGGGCGTCGAGGCGCTGGTGAACATCTCACAGCTCCCCGCACGAGAAGACGCGCCGAGCGCACTGTCGCGCCACCACTGGCTGTCGGAGAACATTTTCGACTGGGCGGACATCGGGGCGGTTCACATTCGACCGACGTTCTTTGCGGAAATGCTCTTCATCCTGGGTGGTAAAACCATCCCGCTCGAGGGCAAGCTCTACCTGCCCTACGGCTCACAGCGACACGCCCCGGTGGCGGCTGCCGACATCGCCCGCGTTGCAGTCGCTATTCTCGCTGACCCTACGCTGCATGTCGGCGAGCGCTATGTCGTGACTGGACCACGGAACATGACGGTCGCCGAGATGACGGAGCTGCTGAGCAACGAACTCGGGCGACCGGTTGAGTACGTAGACCTTCCGAACGAGGCGTGGGGGCAAGTCCTCAGGGAGCAAGTAGGACTCCCGGAGTTCCTCGTCGCGCACCTGCAGGCTGTCGCGGACGACCACAAGAACGGCGTGTTCTCCGCCCAGACTGATGTGGTCGAGCGAATCGGTGGCCGGCCAGCGCAGTCCGTCGAGGAGTTCGTGCGAAGCCATCGAGACATGTTCACAGGCGACGCAGATTCCACCGAACCGACGTGGCGCTCGCCGGGCAGGGTAGTGGAGGCGGCCATACGTGAGTAGATGCGGTTTCAGAAAGTGTGGCGCGGGCGAATCGCCTGCGTCTGGTTTGTCCCTTACGCACAGCATTAGGAGAAAGATCATGAACAGGATCGGAAGTATTAACTGGATCGCATTGGGCGCGTTGGTCGGCCTGGGTTTTGCCCAGCCGTCTGCGGCGCAGAACTCCTCGGACGGATTCGTGCCGCCCGAGGGGTGGATGCCGCCGCCTTGGGACCCCGCCGGCGTACAGCTCGAGACCCGGGAGCTGGGTCCGGGAGTCTACGCGCTGCTTTCCAACAGCCCGCCGGTGGACAACAGCGGCTTCGTCGTCGGCGAGCGCGGTGTGCTGGTTATCGACGCGCACTTCAACGGTGCCATGGCCCGGCAGATTCAGGCCGCGGTGCGCGAGGTGACCGACAAGCCGATCCTCTACCTGGTCAATACCAACTACCACGGCGACCACACGTTCGGTAACTACGCCTTCCCAGCCGAGACTAGAATTCTCGCCCACCGCAAGACTGCGGAGGCGATGGGCAACTTCGAGCATGAGAAAGAGTTTCTCCTCCAGACGGTCAACGGCGACCGCTCGGTGTACGCTGACGCGCGGCTGCGCCTGCCGGACGTGACGTTCGAAAGGTACCTGGACATCGACCTGGGCGGGCGCGTGGTCGAGCTTCACCACTTCGGCTACGGCAATACTCCCGGCGACACGGTTGTCTACGTGCCGGAAGTCAAAGCGGCTTGGACAGGCAACTTGATCCT
>JADFPW010000021.1 GCA_022562105.1 Planctomycetota bacterium | reverse complement strand
TAGGTGCCCAGCACGTACCCCGCCACGGCCAGCAGCGCCCCGACGGCGGCTAGCGAAGGGTGAAAGGCCGACGCGACCACCGGAGCGCTGGCAGCGCCACCGATATTGGCCTGTGAGCCGACGGCGACGAAGAAAATCGGCGCCCGAATGATCCTAGCCACCGTCAATAACACGATCACATGGACGGCCATCCAGATCAATCCCATGACGATGAAGATCCAATGCTCGCTGATTCCGGAGAACGATGCGCTGGCTCCGATGGAGGCAACGAGTAGGTAGATCATCACGCTACCGATGCGCGACGCTCCCGCCCCGTCCAGTCGCCGTACGGGGGTGAATGACAGAATCACGCCAGCGGTGGTGATCAAGATGAACTTCCACGCCGCTGACGGCAGCATGTCCTTGTACTCGGGCAGCGTGGTGGCCCACCAGGTGGCCAGCTCCGTTCCGCCGATACGGGCCAGCCAACTGCCGACGAATCCGATAGCCAGAATCACCATCAAGTCGGGTAAGGTGGCGATACGGGCGGTCTTCGCCTGATAGTCACTGATGCGTCGCTCGAGATCGTTGATGATGTCGGCGTTTGCTCCGGTGAACCGATCGATGGCCTGGTGAATACCGGCGGAGTAGAGCAGCACCGCCATCCACAGGTTAGCCACAAAAACGTCCACGATGATCATGACTTGAAACATGTCATCGCTCGTTTCGGCGATCTCCTTCAAGGCGATCATGTTCGCTCCGCCCCCGATCCAGCTTCCCGACAACGCTGCCATCCCGCGCCAGGCATCGTCCGGCAACCACGAACCGCAGATCAGCATCGCGATCGGGCCGCCGATCACCACACCCAACGTGCCCGCCAGCAGCATGATGATCGCCTTGGGCCCCAGCCGCAGAATGCCCGGCACATCAAGGGCGAGAATCAACAACAGCAAACTCGCGGGCAACACCACCGTCTTGATCCAGGTGTAGACCTCGGACTCGGCTGGAAGCACCCCAAACGTGGTCAAGGTCGTCGGAATGAAGTAGCAGAAAAGCAGGGCTGGTATCACCTTGAAGATTCGCCCGACCACCGGCCGCGTTTGGAGATGCAGGACGACTGCGAGCACAGCCAGCAGCACAGCGAGTACACCGGCTGGGTCGGTGATGCGGGCGACGGTGTCGGCTTCGGCTAATAGCAAGTGCATGACAGCAAGTGTTCCCAGCTTTTGGTCGGCATGCCCAATCCCCACGAACAATCTGGCCCGAAGCGAACAGTCTACGGAGGCTCGCCAGTGGTGCCAATCAGGAACGTGGGGGAGGGGGATTGGGGCAAGCGGGAATTGACGATTGTCAATTCCAAATTGGGGCACGAGGGATCACAAGTGGCTCGCTCTGCACTCCCGCCCGCAGTGGATCCATATCAACCTAGCAACTCCGACGGCCGATAAGATAATCGTAGCTAACATCAAGAGTCCTGCGATGCCTCAAACCCGGGCCGGAATCTCGGCCGCTCCCAGCGGTAGATCCACGGCTATCGTGACAATCGATTCGCCGGTCAGGCATCAGGGGGCTCGGGAAGGTCGAAGCGAAGTTCAACTGACGAAGGCACCACCGGGTATTCGATGCGACACCGATAGACGTCAAAGCGCTCGCCATCCCACCCGAGCCGGTCGAAAATGTAGCGGGCCATGTCGGGATACTTGGGAACGTCCGGCGAGTGCAGGACCGCAGGTCCCTTGCCAAGGTAAATCACTGATTCACCCATGGAGAGCCGCTGACTCTCTCGATTGGAGCCCGGAACGGGTGACGTCCCTTGCAGCCGACCGTACACCGCCGCCTCAGGCGCGATCGGTCCGAAGGTGTCCTCGCGGATGAGAAAATCCACGATCAATACTTCGCTGGGTATGCCTACCATGACGGTAGTTAAACCGAACGGGTTGTGCTCGTTGCGGTAGCGCGAGGCTGTGTCATGAGCCACATCGCCCTCGACGCAGGTGATCGCCGCCGTATCGCCAATTCCATTGCCGATCAATTCCCAGTGACGGAACCCGCCTCCCACGTCTACGGCGCGCATCTTGGGCAGCGGCCGGCTGCAGAAGTCCTCGAGCAGGGAAATCCCCTCGGTCTCCTCCGAACCAGGATCTAGGGGGCTGGGTGTGAAGGCTTGACGAACCACGCCATCGCTATCAAAGCACCGAACGCTGCGCATGACGAATGGGGCGTTGGCCCGCAATTGGCGTAGCTCGAAGAACCCTTTCACGCTCGCGATATGGATCAACCGCGGGTCATCTCCCGGCTGGATCAATACGGTCCGCAGGTGGCCCTTGGCCTGCACGCCCCAGATGTAGCTATTGGCGCGAAAGGCCGCCCGCCGGTGCAGGAGGTCGGAAGTTCCCCTGTCCGTCTTGGCGCAGCTGGCCAGCATCATTTCCAGCGAGGCCCGGTCCCCTGCGTGGACGCGGATCAGTTGCTCGAAGTCGGCGAACGCGTGGGTCGCTCGTTCGACCAAGGACGCTGGCACGAACGCTTTGCTCGCGGACGTGAGGAATGTTCTCAGCGCGGCCTGACCCGGGACATACTGCGCCGCCGCGAACGGATCAGTCGTTTGTGCCACTTTTGCGACACGCCAAGCCAGGGTCTTTCCAATATGGAGCACCTGATCGATCTGCTGGGCACTGCCTCCCTGTGGCGGCAGTGACTCGATGATCTCCCCAAATGTGCCCTGTAGACGCCTCAGCACGCCCCCGGCTTCTGCCTCAAAGGATGCACGGCTCGGTTGGGACGAAGCGCTTTTCATCTCAGGATTCAACAGTAGGGGGTCTCTCGGCTAGTGTCAAGTCCCAGCAATACCATCGTAAAATGTTTCGTGAAATAATGCTTGAATTGGTTCGCCGGATCAGGTAGAGTCATCCGAATGAAGCGTCTGGCTTGGAATCGCACGGCAGATCCGACTGGTCCGGCAGGATCAGGATGGCTTCGACTCAACCACGCTCGTGCAGTTTCGCCTGTCTATCGACGGGGCGAACCCATGAAGAAGAGATCGAGTCGTTTCCCAGCCCCATGCCAGGCGACGGCTTGCCCACGTGTGCTGCAGCATTCCGGGGCAAATGCGTGGGCCGAGACCATCTGTCATTCGGCCGTTGACGGTCGAGGGGGTCGAGTGGAGTAACGGAAGAAACAAATCGCTTGGGTGCGGTTTGTGCGAGATTCTGTCTTGGAGGAGGAGGTTTTATGCATTTTCATCGTAGACGAAATGGAGCGGCCCTGATTGAGGCGGTGGCCATCATTGGATGGTGTAGCATGGCGACGCCCACGCTGGCGGCTGACGTGCCGTCTGTGTCGAGCACCGGCCAGAGCATGCCAGTGCAGGATTGGCCGGTGATGACCGGGCGTGGTGGAGGCGCTGAGTGCGTGCCCGACGGCAACTTCGAGTTGGGATCCGGGGCGGGCATCTGGACGGAAACGTCGGATACCGCCTGCGACTGGGTTGTAGATCCGACGGGCCCGTGGGGTATTCCGGCTCCGGAATGCACATTTGCCTGGTGGGCATGTGGCTTTTGTGGTCCGCAGAACACCAACTCCGTCTCGCAGACCCTCACCATTCCGCTGACGGCGACGGCGCTACAGTTTACCTACATCAAATGGCGTTTCGAGCCCGACGATGGCGACAGCGACCGCGTTGACATCAGCTTCGACGGCACGGTGATGTGGACGCTGTCTTTGCAGGGTGCAACCGCGGGGCCTGAGCCGGCCGTCACCGATAGCATTGACGTCACCGCGCTCCAAGGGGAGACGATTCTGCTGAGTGTCGATGGCATCAGTGATCCGGCGGGCAAGCTTACCGGGAATGCGCTATTTGATGTATTCGTGTGGATTGGCGGAACGGGCGACGCCTGTGCATGTGCCGCTGAGTGCGATCCGCCATGCGCGCCGGACGAGTCATGTCTGGACGGCGTTTGCATTCCCCTTCCTCCCATTTGCGGGCCGGGCAACGGTGACTGTTGCGATCCAGACGCCAACGGCACGCCGGGCTGCGATGACGAGGCGTGTTGCGAGACCATCTGTGCCATCGATCCGTTCTGCTGCGACTTCGAGTGGGATGGTAGTTGCTCCAATCAGGCCCAGGAAACCTGCGAGATTTGCAGCGGTGGCGGCGAAGGTCCACCGCCGCCATTTGATTGCCCGGGCGACGGCGATTGTTGCGAGCCCGACGGCAACGGCACGCCAGGTTGCTCGAACGAGGAGTGTTGCACGCAAGTCTGCGACTTCGACCCCTTCTGCTGTGATACGTCCTGGGACCAAGCCTGTGCCGGAGCGGCCGACGAGTTGTGCGAGATTTGCGACGTCCCCTGCACCGGCGATGGTGATTGCGACGACGGCAACGACTGCACGACAGACTCGTGCGACCTCAGGACCGGCGAATGCTACAGCCAGGAGGTCGATTGCGACGACGACGATCCGTGCACCTTTGACTTCTGCGACGACGGCGAGTGCATCAACTTGGACATGGGCATCTGCTGCGAGAATTGCGGCACGTGCGACGGTGATGTTAACTGTAGCGGTGACGTCGATCCGTTGGACTCGGGTGCGATCATGGCCCGGTTCGGTCTCGAGCCATGCAACGAGGAGCTTTGCAAGTACGACGTCAACTGCGACGGAGCGATCGATCCGTTGGACAGCGGTTATGTCCTGGCTAGACTCGGTACGTGCAACGAGCCGCAGATTTGCGAGATATGCGACGATGGCTCGTGTCCCCCGGGTGGTGACACGATCACCTGCAATGCGGACAAGGAAATCGTCCCCAACAGCGGTATCGCCTGCAGTGGGTCCGAGACGGAAATCGCTCGTTGTTTCGACGGATCATTCTTGCCCGCGGACCGCAGACTAGTGAGCATCGACGTCGGCATCGGCACCACTCAAGCGGGGACACTGCTTAGGGGAAACCTGTATAGCATTGCTGCTTGCGGCGGCGACTTCCTGCCGGACGCGGACCTGACGCTGCTCTGCTCGGGCTCGATCACGCTCGACGGGTCGGAAGATCAGACAATCCAGACCATTCTGCTCGGCGAAAACTGCTGCGTACCAGCCGGAACCAGTGTTGTGGCGGAGGTCGCCTGGGAGGTCGATGGTGAGTTGCTCTTCCCAGCAGCCAACTCCCACGGCCAGTCGTGTCCGTCATACTTCTCGGGTGATCCCTGCGGGCTACCAGACCTGATCAATCTCGAGTTGATTGGATTCCCCGAGATGCATCTGATCATAAACATCAACTAGGAAGGTCAGGTAGCCCGGCGAGCGATTCTTCCTGAATTTGGAAACTGAACCGTCGTGGACTCCCCCGGGGAACGCGGGGAGTCCACGGTCGGGTCTCCGCACGAGCGGCTAAGAAGAGAATGTCCCTGAGCGATGCTCGGATGGCCTGATTGTCAGAAAAGGGCCGTCGCGTGTCGTTCGGCAAGTGAGCACCCACACTGGCGTGACGCCGGTTCTCCAGCACGGCCCAGGCGGCGACCAAGAGCAGTCGCTGCCTGGGCCGGCGTGCAGCGCCTTGGCCGTCCAACCCGAAGCTGCCTCCTCCCGAGGGAATGAACAAGCACGCCTGTTCTCCCGGTCCGGGGTTGGCATGCGAAGTCTCGAGCATGGCACGCTCAGCCATTCCTCGCCAGGGTGGACATATTTCAACTTGACAACTCCGGCGGCCGATAAGATAATAGTAACTAGCATCAAGAGTCCTGGGGTGCCTTTAGCCCCAGGCGGCAACCGAGCGGCCATCTCCGGCCGACGCGGTGCCGAGGCTAGCCCCCGAGGTGGGGGAGCGATGCGGGCGAGATTGTCTTGACAATACTCGCCAAAGACGCGCCGACGGTCGGCGCTACCCGCGTCCTATAGCAGTCTGCACTTGATGCCGTGAGGAGTTCACGGCATGACGGATTATCAGTATCTATCGACGCGCGCGGTGCATGCAGGTCGGCCGGCCGGCATACGCCACGGCCCGCTAGTGACACCCATCGTTCAATCCACTACCTACCTGCGTGAGGACGTGGATTCGCCCGTGGAGCACGCCTATTCACGTGTTTCCAACCCGACGGTCGATGCCCTGGAAAGACAACTCGGGTCGCTGGAGGACGCTCCGCCCGCGGTCTGCTTTTCCAGCGGGCTCGCTGCGGAAACCGCTCTGTTCCTGGCGATCCTGAAGGCCGGGGACCACGTGGTCTGCGGCCGGGCAATCTACGGTGGAACGCAGCGACTCCTGGAACAGGTGCTCTCGCAGTTCGGTGTCGAGGGTACATTCGTCGATTCTGCACGGACGGAGCACATCGAGCGAGCCATTCGGCCGGAGACGAAGCTCGTTTTCGTCGAGACGCCCGGGAACCCCACGCTGGCCCTGACGGACATCGCCGCCGTCGCTGAAGTGACACACCACGCCGGCGCCATCTTGGCTGTTGACAACACCTTTCTAACGGCCACGCTCCAGCGCCCGCTCGATTTAGGGGCCGACATCAGCGTCTACTCGACGACGAAGATCACCGAAGGACACTCCGCCGCCCTGGGGGGAGCGCTATGCTCGCGCGACGCAGAGCTTCTGGGAAAACTGCGTTTCATTCGCAAGAGCACCGGCGGGATCCAGACCCCGTTCAACGCCTGGCTGACGTTGCAGGGAGTCAAAACGCTGCCGCTACGAATCCGCGAGCAGTCTCGCACAGCGGAGGCGCTCGCCAAATTGCTGAGCAAGAATGATCACGTCGCCTACGTCAACTACCCCGGCCTGCCGGACTTTCCCCAAGCCGACCTGGCCAGTCGCCAGCACGATCAATTCCACGGACAAGTCGTGTCGTTCGAGCTCGTCGGCGGAGCCGAGGCGGCGCGTCACACCCTACGGAATCTCCGTTTGTGCTCGCTGGTCGAACATGTCGGCGGCTTGGAAACCCTGGCGACTCATTCGGCATCCATGACCCATGCTGACGTCTCACCCGAACAGCGCCACGCAGTCGGGGTCACGGAGGGTCTGATCCGCATCTCTGCCGGGCTCGAGGATGTTCGTGAGATTGCAGACGACCTCGAGCAGGCGATCGCCGAGGCCCATCGTGGATCCTCCGATGCAGCAAGGAGGGGACCATGGGCCACAGCGGTCTAGCAGTTTGCAAGTATGGAGGTTCCGTGCTGCGAAGCGACGACGACTTCGCTTTGGTGGTCCACGATCTCTACCGGCGGGTGAGGCGTGGGCAGCGCGTCGTGGCCGTGGTCTCCGCCCTGGCTGGAACAACGGATCGGTTGTTGAACCGGGCGCGATTCGACGGCGTGGAGCAGGATCCGCATGCCGTCGCGGGACTCGTCGAGACCGGCGAAGTGGAAAGTGTGGCTATGCTCCGCCTGGCGCTGGACCGCGTGGGCGTGCCAAGCGAAGCCTTGGATGTTGGGGCTATTTCGCTTCGATCCGTCGGCGAGCCGCTGAACGCTACGCCGATTGACGTGGACCTAAAGCGAATTCACCGCGTGCTGGAAGAAAAATGCGTGCTGGTGATTCCCGGATTCGTCGGCCGCGACCAGGGCGATCGCCCGACCCTATTCGGCCGTGGAGGATCGGACCTGACAGCGCTATTTCTCGCAGGACAATTGGGAGCGGACCACTGCCGGTTGATCAAAGACGTTGATGGACTCTACGAGCGCGACCCCGCTCGGCCTGGTCCAGCTCCGCGTCGCTACGATACCATGCGGTGGGATGACGTGCTACATTTGGACGGGTCGATCGTGCAACACAAGGCCGTGCGATTCGCGCGCGAACAGGTCATATCGTTTGACGTCGGGGAGCTGTTGACTGAAGGCGGGACGCGTGTCGGCCCCGGTTCCAGCGAGTACGCCTCGCCCCGGTGGCCTAATCGTCCGCTGCGAATTGTGCTACTCGGATTCGGCACCGTTGGCCAAGGCGTCTATCGTTTCGCCGAGAGACTGTCAGATCGGTTGGTCGTCGTGCGCATCGCCACCCGTGACCTCGAGAAAGCCGAGCGAGCGGGAGCAGCGACGAGCTTGCTAACGGACGACGTGTTCGACGCTGTCGCTAGCAACTGCGATGTCGTGGTCGAAGCTATCGGCGGGCTGGATCCCGCGCGGGCAGCGATCGAATCCGCCCTGCACATGGGTAGGCACGTCGTAACCGCCAACAAGGCTGTGGTCGCCCGGTACGGCCCGGAACTTCATCGCGCAGCCGAACGAGGCAAAGCCAAGCTGCGATATTCAGCTGCGGTCGGCGGGGGCACCCCCATCCTCGAAGCAGTTCAACGAATCGCCGGTGAATCCTCGATTGAATCGATTCGCGCCGTGCTGAATGGGACCACAAACGTCGTGCTCGACTGCGTCTCCGAAGGTAAATCTGTAGATACAGCGATCAGAGAGGCCAAGGCAGCGGGTTTCGCGGAAGCAGATCCGCACGACGATCTCAACGGTCTTGACGCAGCCCACAAGCTCACGCTCCTATGGCATGCGTGGACAGGGCGCTGGTCCGTTCCGGCGTGCGTCGATTGCGCTGGTGCATCGTTGGAGCGGCTCACTGTGCTGCAAAGCGACTCACACGAGCACGAAGTCATCAGGCAGGTTGCGCAGCTACGCAGGGACGGCGATGTCATCCACGCCCGCGTTCGACTCGAGCGGCTCCAGCCGGAGGATCCGCTAGCGGGCATCAGACGCGAGCAGAACGCCGCGGTGATCCGGACAATCGACGGTGACAGCCATGTTGTGCGTGGCCGGGGTGCTGGTCGATTCCCCACCGCTGAGGCCGTAGTGGCTGATCTGCTGGACTGCGCCGACGATGTCCCTGACCCGGTTGAGAGTATGGAGTTCAGTGTCGCGCGCCCCAGTATCGTGCCCGCTCAAGCTGTCACCTGTTAGAGGCTATCCCAAAACATGATCGAGGAGGCGATCCGAACCGAGCCGCGCGCGTAAGCAAGCGGTTTTTCGGCCTCCGCTTCCTCACGGTCGCGGCTCGGAATGGGTTTCGGGATAGCATCTAGGCACTGACGCGGTGTCGGACGTCCGGTTTCCAGAGTTGGCCGCCGGGGCGGTTCAGGTCGCCACCACGTATTCGGCGATCTGAACCGCGTTCAGGGCGGCCCCCTTGCGCAGTTGGTCACCGCTGACGAAGAGCTCGATTCCCCGACCGTCCGGCTGACTGGTGTCCTGCCGAATTCGCCCCACCAGGCAGTCGTCCTGACCGGCGGCTTCGACGGGCATGGGAAAGTGACTCGCCTCCCGGTCATCGACTAGGCGAATACCTGGCGCCGTCGCGAGAATCTCCCGAACGCGGGCCTCGCTCATCGGTTCACGAAACGTAAGGTTGATCGATTCGCTGTGAGCGCGGAGGATGGGAACGCGAACGCAGGTGGCGGTGACGGCGGGCGCGTGTTTCCCGAAGATCTTCCGCGTTTCGAGGACCATCTTGCGCTCTTCGTCGTTGTATCCGTCTTCGCCGACTGCGGATTCGTGACAGAATAGGTTGAACGCGATCGGGTGCCTGAAAATCGAAGGCTCGGGCTGGTGTCCATCGAGTACCTGTTTCGTCTGCTGGCGCAATTCGGTCATCGCCCGAAAGCCCGCACCGCTGACCGCCTGGTAGGTGCTGACCACGATCCGTTCGATCGAATGGCGACGATGCAGTGGCCAAACCACGGTATTCATGATGATCGTCGAACAGTTCGGATTGGCGATCAGGCGTGCTTGGCCGATCGTTTCCGCGTTGATCTCCGGAACCACCAACGGTACGCCGTCGTCCAGTCGGAATGCGGAACTGTTATCGATTATCCGTGCTCCGGCGCGGCGGGCGACGGGCATCCAGCATCGACTGGCTTCCGCGTCCGCGACCAAAAAGACCAGATCCATTCCGTCGAAACTCGTTTCCGCGACTTCCTCGACCGTCAACTCGCGATCATCATAGATGATCTTCTGCCCAGCCGAGCGCGATGATCCCAATAGCAAGAGCCGATCAACGGAGAACCTGCGCGCCAGTAGGATCTCAATCAGCTCGCGCCCCACGGCCCCGGTGGACCCAAGTATGGCTAGGTGCGCCATTGCAATCTCCCCAACTGACTAACTCCCAGTCGCCGCTCGGACGACGATCCGGACTCATGGTTACGTTGATACATCAGATCAAGCAACGGCGGGAGAGTTGTCGTTGGCCGATCGAAAAACGACTGGGGCGGTGCGAGGACAGGCTCATGGGTTCCGCTGGTGCAGTCGCAGAAACTCGCGGTTACTGGCCAATACCTTGGGGAGCGACTCGATCTGCGACGGGGTCATCCAGCGCGCTTCGGCTACCTCATCGGGATTCGGAAGCAGTACGCCGCCTAACAGCTCGCTGCGCCACCAGGTGAGAACCAGCAGTCCGTCATCGCGATTCCAGGTCCAGATCCGCTCGATCGGGCGGACGTCCAGACCGACCTCCTCGCGGACTTCGCGAACCAACGCCTGCTCCTCGGTTTCGCCATCCTCGATCGCCCCGCCCGGGAAACACCACCACCCCGGTGCGACCTCGCCTTCCGCTCGACGGATCATCAGGTACTTCTCGTCGTCTCGGAGGACAGCCACCACGCCGCGCGTCGGTCCGTTCACCGCTTCGGTGCGTTGTTTCATACGCAAGGGGTCCGCGAAGATGGGCAATCCGGAACTCATGGGCAGGCCCAACCTGCCAGTGGTTTCAGCGGCGACCCTGGAATAGGTCGCCGACCCGTCACTCAGCCGACTAGCAGGTTAAGGATCAATTCACCGAAGGCCTTCTCCATCGGTCGACAAGGCATTCGGGGCGCCTATGGGACTCCAACGCAGCCGAGTCGCGCCCGCCGGGAGGCGCTTACCGGCCCACTCCCTCACGGTTGCGGCGCGACACCTTTTGGATTCTGTTAGAGTCTCTAACGAGCGGGGCACGTCAAGTCTCAGGCGGCTCGTTCTGTTGTCCCTGCTCGAGTTCCCGCATTCGTCGCTCGACAAACTCCCGGGGATTCTCAGGCTCAGGTGGTGGCGGCGCGTCGTCGTCCGGCGTCCCATCGGACTCGTGGCGTAGCTTGTCGATTCGCTTGTGGATCCGTGCGGAACGAGACTCTTGCGCCGCCCGGTCTGCATCGGTAGTCATGATCGATCCTCCGGCAGAGGCCTCGAGGTCTTCCCACACCTATTCTAGCGTCCGCATCGCGCCGTGTCGACGATTATCCTTCTACCAGACTCACTTGAACCGCTTCCGGATCGCTGCAATCTGCGATCGCCAGCTCTCGGCCTTGATGGTGGTGGAGCAAGCGACCATCTTCTCCGCGGCCCGGGCAGCCACGAGTGTCTTGTGCCTGGCTGGAAGCCCCGAGGCGGTTTCCTTTCGAAACGTCCGTCTGTCGATCTCGGTCCGCAGGCTCTCGACGCCCGAGTCAAAGACTCCCAGATCGACGAATTTCGGTTTCGGGCCGGAAAACCACTTTGACTGCCACCAGTGGTTGTCAACCGGATTGTGCCAGCTCAAGTACCCACCACGGAGCACCTGTCGCGGCTTGGTAATGGCACCGGTAAAGCTGTAGCGCACACCCGGCGCACCAATCGGATCGAAGTAGTTGGGCGTGTAGAAGTCGGACACCAGAATCCCGTTGGAGGTATACCCGAACTCGGCCGCCTCCGAGGGATCGCAGACTTCCACCAGATATTCCACTCGGCCTTGACCCGGCTTGATCGAGTTGCCTGCAATCAGTCGGTTTCCGAACGGGTCCGCCAGCATTTCCAAAACCTCGTGGCTGGCGGTCAACGCCCAGCTATTGCTCGCCTGCACCAGGGCGAAGGGTTGACCGTCGACATCCAGGTGAATGCCCGCCGCCCCGGCAAATCCGATATCCTCTCGGATGATCACCGGCCAATAGCCGATCGGGATGTCCTCGAGCTCGCCGAATCCACTGACCAGAGCCGGTAGGCTCCAAATTGGGGCGAAGTCCCGCATGACCTGCTTCTGAAGCGCCGCGGCTACCAGGGACACGTCGCGACAAGTAATTCCATCAACTTCGGACACGACACCTATTTGGTGCACGAACATGATCTTCCTCCTGTGTGTTTAGGGTCAAGTACCGGCGGTCCAACCGAACGTTTCGCCGTTGCATCGTTCAACATTGAGGGTCCAAGGCAAACTTCAGGCACGTGGCTGCTGTTGACCATTCCCGTTCCTCCCTGGATTCGCTGCTGGGCGCGGAGAGGAAGCCTCGACGTTCCCCGTCCCCCGGACATCAGGCGTCGATGTACACGGGCACGCCGTTTCTAGTCAAATCCCTTCCTGACCGTTCCGGTGATCTGACCATTGCCCCCTACACTATGCAATCGGACAACCACCTTCCTTGTCTTTGGAGTTTGATCCACCTCGACACAGTGAGCATGATCGACGCACCACGCCCCCGTATTAGCATAGATGCGGTCTTCCACCAGGAACCAATCCTTGTCAATCGTCGCCTTGTGCGTGTGACCGAAGAGAACCACGTTGTAGGCCATCTTCTTGCAGAGTTTGTCGGCCGCTCCGCCCAGGCCTCCCAGATCACGGGACACGCGCTCCGCCGCTTCCCAGAATCCATAATGAGAACCCAGATCCCGGTAGCGCTCCTTGACCAGCCGGACGGAGATTTGCTGGCCCCGGGGCATTTCAATGAGACTGTCGTCCTGCAATCCGGCCCGCTCAGCCAGCGCTTCGATAATCGACGAGGCCAACGTTTGAGGCGTAAACACCGCTTCGAGGAGATCGTCCAGATGGTGTAAAATGTCCGCAATGCCGCGGCCGCCACCTTCGATGGATGTAACCAGCCTGGTAATGAAGTACCCGATCGGGCGTCCGAACGCCGGATCACTCTTGTAATCCAGCACGTTGAACAGTGTATAAAGGTGGCCGTGCTCGGCGTGACTCCGCCCGGCGCCCAGGTAGGATCGTACCGGTCTGACGCCGGGGATAATCGCCCGAACTTGTTCGGCCGTCAGGTCGAAATCATGATTGCCGTTTATGTAGTAGAGGCCGATGCCCTTCTTCTGCACCTGCTCCAGCACGTCGATAATCGCTGCATTGTCCTTCCCGATTGCGTCGTACGTGGGTGGAACGTCGCCCACCGGGCACACCCAGTTGTCGAAGATGTCTCCCAGCAGGATCAGATCCTTGATCAGCTTGGCCTTGGCGATCACCTCGTTGTTCAGAAAGTTGATCAAACGGACTTGATGTATGTTCGGATCGAACCAGGCATCTCCAGCCTGGTATCGCTGCTGAGAGTTCAGGTGGAAGTCGCTGATGAAGATGCGTTTGGACCTGGCCATAGCCTGGCTCCTATTAGTTGCTCGCTGCCCCGTGTTTGCCGACCCGCAATGTCGGCGGCACGCTCCGGGCCGGGAACTCCCCAATCGATCGCCCGACCGACGTTCAACCCATCTCCCCCATCGCCTTATCGACCGAGCGCACCGCCTGTGCGACAATGGTCAGCGTGGGATTGACGCCCAACGCGCCGGGGATAACAGATGCATCGACAATGTACAGTCCGGGCAATATGTCCGTGGCGCCGGACTGCGGGCGGCCGTCGAAGACACGCCCGAAGTCGTCCACCACTCCCTGGTTCCGATCGGGGCCGGTCGTGCATCCGCCCAGTGGATGAACCACCGTGACCCGCTGTTCCTGTTTCCAGAATGGTGAGACCATGAACTCGCCCTTCATCTTCGAGGCCAGTTTGCCCATCACTTCAATCGTTTTCTCAAACACCGGCCAGTCGGCGAGCTTCTTGTCGTCGTCGAATTCGAGATCCAAGGGGCCGTCATCGGTTTGAAGCACAAACGTGCCGTACGGCTCATTAGGTCCCGAGCCCATGGTGTTGAAGAAGAACAGATCCGAGAGCAACTCCCGTTCTGTGAGGTATTGAACCTGATCCCGCTCGGTCGGTCGAGGTTTTTCCGGCGTGTCGAATGGGGCGCGAGAAAACAGGGCGTCCACCACTGCGCCGGCCGTATGCGCTAGCGCCCTCCAATCGCCGAATTTCGGCAGCAGCGTGTGGACGAGTCGAGCGAACATGGTCGGGATTCCCGCATCTTCCACATTGATGTCGATTCGCTCGTTGGCCGAGGCGGCGTTGAAGGTGAAAGTGGCGCCGCAGGTGTTGATCGGCCCTTGAGTCGGATTGACCTTGCCGCTCTTGGTCTCATCGACATTGCGGGCGAACCCGAAGAAATCCCCGTCGGTCGAAAAGCGCCGGCCGGTCATTTCGCCAAGTGGCAATCCTTCGGTGCCGTTTGATTTGTCCCATCTGCGTTTGGAGCGCAACATGATCTCGGCGCTTCCCAAACAGCCGGCTCCGACGAAGAGCGCGGCTCCGCTGACGCTGCCCATCTCGCCACCATCGTCGTCGACGAAGGACTCGAAATGGACTTCGTATCCCTGTCCGTTGGCCTTGCGGTCGATGTGACGAACTTTGGTTTGGGGAAGCACTTCCACCAAGCCACCGAGTTGCAGAATCGTCTTGTACAAGGTGTGGCGCGCGCTGGGCAGGCATCCTATCGTGCAACGACCCTCGCGGAGGCAAAACGAGTTCTTTTTGTCCGAATCGCCCCCGACCCGCTCATCATACTCGACCACGGAAAGCGGAAGCGGATGCCAGTCGCCGACGGTCATCCCCGGATCGTTCTCCTTCTGGAGTGCTTCAACGGCCTTTTTCAAGACTCTAGTTCGATCCAAGAGCATGTAATCTTCGTGAGCGGCTGATAGATCAGGATCGGGCATCTCGTATTCTCGCGCGGCAACACCCGGCGGAATCTGATACTGCGTGCCTGGGCGATGTGGAACCGGCACTTTGGTGATGATCTTGTTGAGCCGGCCCCGATAGGTCTTCATCCACTCCGCCGCGGTCGCAAACGTGTCGTCGGAAAGATAGGCCAGACCGAGGCGAGCGCGGATTGCAGCCTTGGGTATTAGGTTGACACCTGAGTAGAAGAGCGACCCTCCCCCCACGCCGTTGCCGGTGACCACATCGACCTTCCCGTTTGGGTGACTGAAGCGAGTGAGGCGGTAGAGGCCATTCCTGTTCCTCTCAAAACCCATATCATTGTCTTTGACGCGAAAGTCCAACCAGTCAACCCAAGGGCGCATCTCCTTGTAGATTGAGCGAAACAGATAGATCAATCCGCGGGAGTCGTTGGGCCGAGGCCACCATTGCCTCGGGCCGTGCATTTTCACCTGTTTGGCCGACGGCTTGGTCTTGAGACCGGGACCCTCCGGGTTGCCCCACCACGTGCCGCGTTCGATGACCAGTACGTGTTTCTTTTCCGCGGCCAGCTTGGTGATCGCGACCGCAGCCCCGAACCCGCTTCCAATCACGATCGCATCGTACGGCTTGTTGAGAATACTATCTACGATTGCTCCCATTTCAGGTCTCCGATTCTCGGTGAGTGTCTTGAGAAACCCCGAACTGGCCAATACGGTGTGCCAACTCGGGTGGCACGCTCGCCAAACCCCGCACACGATGTACGAACTCTCGTACTAGACCTCGACTCGTCCTCGCCAGACTGCGAATTGATCCTTTGGCGGTCGGACGCTAGGTGTGACCCTTCCTCATTCTTCCTGGCACCGGGCCCGAGTTCTCTGCTGACGCCGGTTGGGCTCCGTATGGCCACGCCGGGGGATAGTGTAAGAGTTGGCGCATGCATTTCCAATGGAGCGATACGAACAGATGGCACGCTAAGCGCAGCGGTCCCGACACAGTTGTTGCGTTCGCCTGTCTGGATTCCTTGAGGGAATAGCTCGCAGCCACCACGCGGCGGGGGTTTGTGAGCGGGCTTCGAGAGGTTCAGGCCCCAAGGCCCGTGGGAACGGCGGCCTCACCCTCGCCGGATCGGCGGTCGCCGACGATCTGCCCCTTTCGGCTGATGAACAGACCCCCGGTTGGTAGTTTTGAGCTTGCGTGCGCGGTAGATGAATGACGTAGAGTGTCGTCTCGTCTGTTCGATGACCTGGCTGGTGGGTTGGTGAAGAATGCGCCGACTTGCACGACGCGCGGACTTGGAATCGGCCCGGACTTCAACTCTGCGGCTGCGCCAGTGCACTGGTGGAGAACTCACCAAACGCACGTTACGCCGAATTCACGATGATCTGCGATTTAGACCCAGCCGCGGAGCTTGCACGCCTCAGCCACTCGGGCCACCGCGACCAGATAGGCAGCCAAGCGCATGTGGACCTTCTCCTTCTGCTGCATCGCGTAGACGGCGTTGAACGCGTCGGTCATCTTGCGATCGAGCTGAGCCTGAACGTCGTCCAGTGACCAGTAATAGTTGTATGTGTTCTGCACCTGCTCGAAGTAGGAGACGGTGACTCCGCCCGCGTTGGCCAGGAGGTCAGGCAGTAGGAATACGCCCTTCTTGTGCAGGATGGCGTCCGCTTCCGGAGTGGTCGGGCCGTTAGCCAACTCGCAGATCACCTTGGCCTGGATGCGCTCCGCGTTCTCGCCGGTGATGGCGTTCTCCAACGCCGCTGGGTAGAGCACGTCCACCTCGAGTTCCAGCAGATCCTCGTTGGAGATCGGCTCACTGCCCGGGAAGTCAGCCACCTTGCCGGTTTCGAGCTTGTGGTGGATGACCCGCTGGGGATCGAGCCCTTGCCTGTTGATAATCCCGCCGCGGGAGTCGCTGACCGCGATCAGCTTGCCGCCGCCGAGAATCTCGGCGTGCAGGGTGGCGGCGAACTGACCGGCGTTGCCGAATCCCTGGACCGCGTAGCTGGTCGATTTCGGATCGACCTTCATGGTGGCTAGCGCCTCGCGGACGATGTAGACCCCGCCACGAGCCGTCGCATCGCCACGTCCCTGCGAACCGCCCAGCGGAATGGGCTTGCCGGTGATCATGCCCGGATGGCTGTGACCGTGCATGGCTTCGTACTCGTCCATCATCCAGGCCATGATCTGCGGGTTGGTGTAGACGTCCGGAGCCGGTACGTCACGGTGGACGCCCAGTTCCGACCCGACCGCCCGAATGTAGGCCCTCGCCAGCCGCTCCTTCTCACGTTCGGACATCTCCTTCGGATTGCAGGTGACCCCGCCCTTGCCGCCACCCAGCGGAATATCCACGACGGCGCACTTCCAGGTCATCCAGGCCGCCAGGGCACGGACGGTGTCGATGGTCTCATCCGGATGCCATCGGAGCCCACCCTTGGTCGGGCCTCGGGCATTGTTGTATTGGACGCGATAGCCGTGGAAGACCTTGGTCTTGCCGTTGTCCATCCGGATCGGGAGGGTGAAGCGGTATTCGCGCCGCGGCCAGCGAAGGAACTCATGGGTAGCATCGTCGAGGCCGAGCTTCTCAGCGGCTTCGGCCAACTGGGCTTGGGCGATCTTGAACGGGTTCAACTCTGCCATCAGCAGTACTCTCCTGGTATGAGCAATCTTTTCCCCGCCCCGCACCTTGGGGGCGATGAGGACTACATCGTCCCCGACGGTGAGAATGACCGGGTGGCGCGGTCTGGTACTCCAGCCCGTGGGGGCCTAAAGATCAAGAGTGGCAATCCGGATGCCAGAAAGCGGCGACCGGCGCTCCGACGTAGTTCAGTATAGCAGAATCGCCCCTGCGATAACCAGAACCCCCGACCGGGCTCATCCGCCTGCAGTGATGACGATGAAGAGGGCGCCAGCGCCTGCCAGAATGGCCGCCGATGAGTGCGCGTGTATTCACGCACCGGCAGGTGTTCACGCAGGCTCGGTCGGTGACCGCTGGCAAGCCTATGACGCTGGTGCTCCGTTCGACGCGTGCCTACCGTGCCCATGAACCCACTCCACGTGTATACTGCCCCGCATGGGACCGATCGTACTCTTCGAGGACTCGTGCTTCCCGTCGCTGCTCCCCCTGCTTTACTGGCGGTCGGTGTTCGAACTCCGCTGCGGCCGGAAGCTGCTCATGGACCGGGTGGCCCAGCGGTTCCAACGCCCCATCGACGGCATGTGGACCCGAGACTGGATCGCCGACGTGGTCGCCGAGCGGTTTCAGTATCGAGTCAACACCGCCATCGAGCCGGGAACCGTCCTGATCAACGGCCGGTGGCTTATCAGCGACACGCCGCCCATTCGGAAACCGCCGTTTGTGGGTCGGATCGATGGGGAGGTCGCCTACATCGCCTGCGACGCTGGGCTGGCCGAGCGATTGTCTGCCGCGACCATGCTCGACCACGATGCCCTGGCCGATGCGATCGATGGGGTGGCCCACGACGAAGTTCCCGGCCACCTGATCCGCTACGCATGGGATCTGGTGAGCCGAAATGCCGCCATGCTCGAATCAGACTGGGCGGGCAGCGACCGGGGCAACGAGGGCCACGTGGATCATCTGGTGGTGATGCGGAGTCCCGATCAGATCCACATCGGGCGCGGAGCGTGCGTTGAAGCGCCGGCGGTGCTCGACGCACGCGATGGGCCGATCTTCATCGCCGAAAATGCGACGGTTCGAGGGACCGCACATATATGCGGGCCCGCGTACATCGGGCCGGGATCGGTGATCAACCCGCAGGCCTACATCCACGGTGGCACCACGATCGGCTCGGTCTGCAAGGTCGGGGGCGAGATCGACACCACCATATTCGCCGGCTACAGCAACAAGCAGCACACGGGATTCCTGGGGCACGCCTACGTGGGAAGCTGGATCAACCTGGGGGCCTCGACGGTCAACTCCGATCTGAAGAACACCTACGGAACGGTACGAGCCTGGGTGAACGGCGAGCCGGTCGATACCGGTGGGCAGTTCTTCGGGGCGGTGATCGCCGACCACGTCAAGACCGGCATCGGCACGCGCATCCCCACCGGCGGCTCGATCGGGTTCGCCGCCAACCTGGTGGCCAGCCGCACCCTACCGCCTCACGTGCCGTCGTTCACCTGGCTGACCGATGCCGGTGCGGACCGGGGTGATGCGGAGCGTTTGGCGGAGACCGCCCGGATCATGATGGCTCGCCGACACGTGGACATGACCCCGGCTGAGCAGACGCTTTTTCGCAACCTCCCGGACATCGCCGCTCGATACGAGCGACCCATCGACCCGTCGGTGGTCCCACGCTGAGATCCGGTGATCCCGTGGGCCTGGTGTTCTGTGATTCGTCGAATGAGGGGTGCCACGGGTGGCTTGGCTACCAGTGTTCGACAGCCCGCGTATTAGGCACTGGTGGACAAGCCACCAGTGGCACCCGCTTTGTACCCGCTTCTCATCATTCGAGGTGTAACGGAGCGCTAGCCTGTGGGACCGAGTTTCCAGTCGGTCATGATACCGCCCAATATATTTTGACTTCTCAGAATCAGCGCGACAATCCGAGCCGCGACCGTAAGGGAGCGGTAGCCGCGCATGACGGCTTGGTCGAAGGAAACCACTCCCTTACGGTCGCGGCTCGGATAAGGATACGTTGCGGTTTCAACGAAACACTACACTAGCGGAGTGCGAACTGTGCAAACCATCGACGACCTACGCCGCCGGCTCACCCGCATCGACGGGCGAGGCTACAAGGCTTACAAGGATATCGAGGGCAGCTACGACTTCGGTCGCGTCGAACTGCACATCGATCACGTACAAGCCGATCCTTTCGCGGCTCCTTCCAAGCTGCGCCTTCGCCTACCTCAGAAACACGCCGCCATCCCGCCGGCGCTCCATTCCAATCGCGTCCGTCGCATAGCCCTGGCTGATTACATCGCCCGATGCGTTCGTTCCGCGATCAGGCGATGCGCCCGAGGAAATCGGGGAACGGGTAAGAGCGGTTTGATCCTCATCGACGCCGGCGCCCAGGAAGTGCTCGAACGGACGGCCGTGGTGGTAACAGCCGACTGGGTGGAAGCGAGAATCGAAGCGGGGTTGCCCGCGACCGGCCGGCGCGTGCTGGCCCGTGAGGCAGAAGCGATGTTGTGCGACGAACTGCCCGCAATCGCCCAGCAGGCGATGACCTGGCAAGAACTCGCCCACGATGACGCCCGGCGTTTCGTGGAATCCGTCGAGAATGCCGAGCACATTCGTGACCAACTCGACGGACTCGGCCTGATCGCCTTCGTCGCCGACGGTGCGGTCCTGCCGCGCGAGAGCGGGGCCAGTGATCGCCCGCTGGCGGCCGATCAGGCGATCGCATTTCGATCACCGGATTCACTTCGCGTCACCGTCGAGCTGCTGAATCCCGTGGCCGACGTCTCTGCGTCGTCGAATCGCCTGTCGGGAATGGGTATTCCGAAAGGCGTGACCCTGATCGTCGGCGGTGGCTACCACGGCAAGTCCACGTTGCTTCGCGCCGTCGAACGCGGCGTCTACCCCCACATTCCCGGCGACGGCCGCGAGTACGTGGTCACCCATCGCGATGCGGTCAAGATCCGGGCCGAGGACGGAAGACGCGTCGAGCGGGTGGACATCAGTCCGTTTGTCAGCGATTTGCCCTATGGCCGCAGCACCGACGCGTTCAGCAGCGATGATGCCAGCGGCAGCACCTCTCAGGCCGCCAACATCATGGAGGCGTTGGAACTCGGAGCTTCAGCCCTGCTGTTAGACGAGGACACCTCGGCGACGAACTTCATGGTCCGCGACGCCCGCATGCAGGCGCTGGTGCATAAAGAGCACGAACCGATCACCCCGTTCATCGATCGGGTTCACGAAGTCTACGATACGCTCGGGGTGTCCACCGTGCTGGTCATGGGCGGCTGCGGCGACTACTTCGACGTCGCCGACACGGTCATCATGATGCGTGACTACCGACCGATCGACGCCACCGTCGATGCCAAACGCGTAGCCCAAACTCATGCGACCGCGCGGCGAGCGGAAACTGCCCAGCCCTTGCAGCCATGCAGGCCGCGAGTTCCGTTGGCCGACAGCTTCGATTCATCACGGGGCCGGCGCGAGGTCAAAATCGACGCCAAGGGCCTGGACGTGATTCTGTACGGAAGCGATCCCATCGACCTGCGCTACGCGGAGCAACTGGTCGACGCCAGTCAAACCCGGGCCATCGGCTACGCCATTCACCTGGCCGCCCAACGGTTCATGGACGGATCCACCACACTCGCCGACGTGGTGGACGCTGTCGACCGCGTTTTCGATGAAAGCAGCCTGGACATACTGGCCCCCTTCGGCCGACCGGGGCACCATCCCGGCAACTTCTCCCGCCCGCGCAAATATGAAATCGCCGCCGCCATCAACCGCCTGCCCACGCTCCGAATCCGTCCGCCTGACTCGACAGGATGAACGTGCCCATTCGGCCGGGCGCTGGTGAGGGCATCATGCACCGAACGGAGCCGTTCCCCCGCCCTTTCCTTCGGAAACGGCGGGGCACCCGCGCGGTGATCTTCAAAACGCCTTCATGACTTCCTTGACCCACCTGCTTTCCCGTCGTCCCTGTGGATGAGCGGCTACTACGACCCTCGTGGCAATGCCAGAGGCGAAAGTGATTCGACCGACGGCCTCAACATCACTATTAGATACCCGCCTGAAACCGGGACAAACATGCTTTAGGAATGGTTCAGCCCATCCTATTCCGGTCAAGAACAGCAAACGAGTAGGATGGTAAGTGGAAATCTCCGTATCGAGTAGGGAGATGCATCCAGGCCGCTGAACATCACAAAGTCTGGTACCTGGCTTTCCACCATCTGCCGGCGCAACTTTGTAGAGATTTGACCAAACGAGATGTGAAGGCCAAATGCCCTTTTCCCCGTCTATGTTAGCGATCCCCGATTCGCCAACCACTGACCGAATAACGCGCCAGAACGCTGAGCCCTTGGAGTTGTAACCGCTTACCGGTGGGCCCCAGCAATTGGTTACCCACGTCATGGGACAACCGCCGTCTCCCGCCACACTGTCGAAAACTACCGCCGCATAACGCTTCGATGTGGACGGTTCAGCAAGCTCATTTGGAAGGATACCATCGGTCCATCCGTTTACGGCGCGCCCGACGACCATCAGCTTTTGGTCATAGCGGTCCCCCTTCATCGATAGGAACCCGGTAACTTGGCGATTGGAAAGCCGGGTCGCGCTTCGTCCAACCGAAGCCAGTATCTTGTCGGCAAGAATATGCCGCTCTTTCGTCGTCGCCATCACTGTTTCCTCCCTGCTAACTTCTGTCTATGCGGTTTTCAGGTATTCTCGCTTTCGGTCCTCGCTTCCAGATGACATGGCGTTCCCAGTCAAGCGCAAGTTACTTGGAACCGGGGACAGCATGGTGATTTGGTCTTTCGCACGCATCATCGAAACGAGCCTATCACCCGTGGGACGGCAGGGCAAGCCGAGGGCTGGCGGAGTTTCTGGCCAAGGGGGGGCAACTTCCGCTGCCGACGCTGGAGCTGATCGAGCGCGGGAAGTTGGCCGTTGCGGGCATATTGTGGCGTGATGACCCGAGCACAGCCACCGGCCGGCGACACCATCAGAGGTAACGGGGGCGGTGTTTGCTTATTAGCCGGGCAATGGATGAGCCGTCCTTGAGGCCTCGAAGGCCGTAGCGAAGGCCGTTGTCGATGTTGCGCCACTTTTCCTGCTGGGTTCCATATATGAGACCGTCGTGCGAGCGGGGGCATTTCTGGGTTCGCCAATAGTGGGCGTCAATCCAGATCAGAATCTGCTTGATGGTCAGGCGAGGCTGGCGGTGAAGGTGGCGCTTCTTGCGGTGCTCGAGGAGGAGCTTGGCGATCGAAGATCCACCGGGCATCCCGCGCCGTCCTTTGGCCATGGCGTTTTCCACTCGCCGCCACGTCTCTTGCGGGTTGGGAGCGTCTGGGATAACTCCCGAGTCAACCGTAGGCCAATTGCCCGTTCGCTTGCGGTGGGCGGTCGCCCATCGAAGAATGAGCGACTCGGTCAGAGGAATCAGATCCTGCAGGTTGCGCCGTCCGCGCTTGTCGGCCAGCAGCTTTGGTCGGGATGTTCCCCCCTCCATGCCGCGGAGCCC
>JADFPW010000313.1 GCA_022562105.1 Planctomycetota bacterium | reverse complement strand
TAGGAATCGAAGCATTACGTTTTGCCATTTTATCCATTAAGTCTTTAGCAGTAGAAACCAGACCATCTTCACACAAAGATTTTCCAACATTTTTACCCGTAGCTTTTAGAAAAGTATTAGCAATACCACCACCTACTACTAATCGGTCTACTTTGTTAGATAAAGATTCAAGCACAGTCAGCTTTGTTGAAACTTTGGAGCCACCTACAATAGCAACCATGGGTCGTGTAGGATTTAATAAGGCTTTAGTTAACGCTTCTAATTCTTCAGTCAACAAGATTCCGGCACAGGCTACAGGCGCATACTTGGCAATACCATGAGTTGAGGCTTGCGCACGATGCGCAGTACCAAAGGCATCCATTACAAACACGTCGCAGAGCTTGGCGTACTCGTTGTTGAACGCGTTCAGGTGGAGCAGCTCTCGCGCCGAGTTCAGCATGCCACGCCTCCTGTTTCGCGCACTTTGCCTCCAGCGGAAAGCGACGGCACAGCTCCCCATAGTCCACCTCATCACGCAGGTGCTCGTAGTACGCGTCAGGGACACGACGCTCATCCCCCAACTGCCGAAAAAAGCTCCGGAGTTCCAGTGTGGCATGCGCGTCTTTGTCTTTCTCAACCGACAGCGCAATGCGAAAGGCGTTGCTCCCTTCAACGCGATAGGAGCTTAGTCCTTCGCCCAGCCCTCCGGGGCCAGCGAACACGTCGATAACTGGGATAGGATCGCCCATTGACATCGCCTGCCGTGCCTCGCTCACTTGGTCTTCAAAGATACAACCGAGCTACTGGACGTGAAAGCCGTAGCATTCTTAAAACGACGGCACGCCGCATCACCCGCCAAGCCCGATCCGCTGGCATGCGTCTTGCATCCCGTTTGATCCACCACCGCCTGCGCTCGACCAACTCGGCACGTTCGGCGTCCGGTAGGCAGCGAATCGATCGAGCAGGGTGGTCGAGTTGGCGTCCACCATCAGCATGTTCAGGTGGTGGGACTTCAGGAATCCCTCGCCAACCGCGTGCTTGAGGTAGACCAACAGGGCGTCAAAGAAGCCCTGGATGTTCAGCAGGCCGCAGGGCTTGTTGTGGATCCCCAATTGGGCCCACGTCCATATCTCGAACGCCTCGTCCAGCGTCCCCGCCCCGCCGGGAAGGGCTACGAACCCGTCCGAGAGATCGGCCATCAGCGTCTTGCGCTCGTGCATGGTTTCGACGAGGTGCAGTTTGGTCAGTCCGCCGTGCCCCACTTCTCGCTTCCACAACGAGTGGGGTAGCACGCCGACCACCTCGCCGCCGCCGGTCAACATCGCATCGGCGATGATCCCCATGAGGCCGACGCTCCCTCCGCCATAGACCAAGCGTAGCCCCCGCGCCAGCAGCGTTGCTGCCAGCTCCCGTGCCGCCTCGGCGTACACTGGATTGACCCCCGGATTGGACCCACAAAAGACACAGATCGACTTCATGAACCGCATCCTAGTGCGATTCGATCCCCCTGTCAGCCGGTACGCGGAGGGTGCCGTCACCGACGCGAGTCCACCTCCCTGGGCCACGAGGGGTTGTCGATTTCCGATTGTCAATTGGGAGGAGGCCGAGTCGAAGAGTCCTGGATCGTCAATCGTCAATCGACAATCAGCAATTGGAAATCGCCAATTCTCCGGGCGCTTGGCGGAGCACAAGAGCAGCGGCGCCGACCACCCCGGCGTCGGTTCCGAGTGCCGAAAGCGTGATCCGCGGAAAGTCGTCCATCAAGTGCCATCGCATGTCATTGAAGTGTCCAACAATGCGATCGATGAGCAGCGGACCAGCCTGGCTCATCCCCCCGCCAAACACCACCCGAGCGGGATTGAAGGCGTGCTGGATCAAAACACATGCCACCGCCAGGTAGCGACACGCCTCATCCCAGACTTCTGTGGCCAGAGGGTCGCCATCCCGGACCGCTTCCACGATTCGCTCGCAGGTCAGTTCGGCCAACGTCGAGCCGGTACTTTTCAGAGCGCTCTCCCGCCCCGCTTGCATGGCTTCCCGCGCTCGGCGGACCAGATTGGTGGCCGATGCGTATTGTTCGAGGCAACCTCGCTGTCCGCATTCGCAGGGATGCCCATTGACCTCGACGACCAGATGTCCGAGTTCGCCGGCG
This sequence comes from Planctomycetota bacterium, assembly GCA_022562105.1. Taxonomy (GTDB): domain Bacteria; phylum Planctomycetota; class Phycisphaerae; order UBA1845; family UBA1845; genus JADFPW01. The sequence goes on along the minus strand of JADFPW010000313.1, from coordinate 3,114 downwards.
TTTTCATAATGACCATGCAGCGGTCGCCCGGCCACGATTACGCCACCACCGACGCCGGTACCCAGGGTGAACATCACCAGGTCGCCCTCTCCTCCAGCGCCGGCGCCAGCCCAATACTCCCCGAACGCAGCGGCGTTGGCATCGTTTTCCAATAGCGTGTCCAACCCTGTGCGGCGGGCCAGCTCGGCGCGAATCTGGACGTTGTTCCATCCGGGGAGATGGACCGAGTTGTAGATTAGGCCGTGCCGCTGGCTCAAAGGCCCGGGAGCGCCCAGGCCTATCCCGACGACATCCGTGCGATTGAGGCCGGCCGCGGCGATGGTCTCAGCCACCTGGTCGGCGATGGCGGCGATCACCCGGTTTGGTCCGCGATCGGCTTCGGTGGGCTGCTCCACGCGATGAAGGATCTGACCCTTGGCATCGACTACGGCGCATCTGACGTTGGTGCCGCCCAAGTCGATGCCTATCGCGTGGGGATTGCTCATGAATCCGTCGTCGGTTGATGGGCTGTGTGGAATACGATGCCCGCGTAGCCGACGGCGTCCGTCGCGTCGGAGTGGCCGGCCGTCTCCCGACTGGTCGTGTGTCGCAGCAACGTCGCGTCGGTGGCCCCTAGCCTCTCGCATGCCGCCACGGTAGCCGCAATCGCCCCACCGCCGCATGCGTTTCGATGCTCGACACTCTCGGCCACGATTTGGCCTGATTCCAAATCCAAGATTCGATCAATCATCCGGCGATCGTTGACCTCCTTCGCCCATTGCAAGCCTTGTTGCCCGGAACCCTGGGGCGTGAAGCTGAATCGCGGCCCATAGTGGGTCAGATCGGTCGAACCCACAATAACGGCCACTCGACCCAGTCGGCGGATAGCCTCAGCTACGGCGCCACCCACGTCGCAGGCACGCGGCGTCGGGGGCACCATGATGGGGACGATCCGGGCTCCAGGAATGAGCTGCCGCACGAACGGCACCTGCACTTCAATAGAATGCTCTTCGAGGTGGACTTGTCGGTTGGTGGCCATCAGTCCGGTGGCTTGAGCCACCTCGGCCGCCAATTCGCCGTCGATTTCCACATCGCCGAGTGGAGTTTGCCAAGACCCTTGATCGAACACGGCCGCGGTCGGTCCGATGACCCGATGCACAGCGCCGAACAGAACCACCGTCTCCGGCCGTGGCCGGGCCAATACGGAAAAAACCGCCGCCGCGACGCTTCCACTGTAAACCCAGCCGGCGTGGGGAACGATGCCCCCGAGCAACCAAGTCGACGACACTTTCGCTGAGCCCGCTTGGCGCACACAGTCGTCAATTTCGCGGCGGCATGATGCTTCTTCGGCGCCATAGAAGACTCCGGCCCATCTGGGTTCGCGGGTCGTCATGGTCGGGGCGTCTCCTCGGCCAACACGCTTCGGATGAGCCCGTAGTGCTGTTTGAGCAGGCGATCCGCCGTTGGGCGATCGACGCTCAACTGGTCCATGACAATGGCTGTCTTGACCCGATAGTTCGCGTCCTCCAGCAACCGGCTTGCTTGCTCGCGGGACCGGCCGGACAGCGCTTCCACCACACGAATACCACGATCCAGGAGCTTGTCGCAACCTCGCGTGTTTAGGTCCACCATGTAGTTCTTGTAGATCTTGCCGATGCCCATCATGCTCAGCGTGCTAATCATGTTCAGGACCATCTTGGTCGCGGTGCCGGCCTTCATGCGCGTACTACCGGTGACGATCTCCGGCCCTACCAGCACGCGGATGGTGACGTCCGCATCGTCCGGAACCTGCTCGGCATCGACACAGGCCAGGAAGACCGTCCCGGCGCCGAGTTCCGTCGCCCGGCTCAACGCTCCGTGGACGAACGGCGTCGTCCCCCCGGTGGTGATTCCGAAGACGATATCCCGCGGCTGAACCGCCAGCTCATCTACCGCGGCGGCGCCGGCGTCGGCACGGTCCTCGGCGTCTTCCACACTACGCTGAAGCGCGTCGGGGCCCCCGGCGATGATCCCCTGGACCATACGCGGATCGCTCAGGAACGTAGGCGGACATTCCGCCGCATCCATCACGCCCAGTCGGCCGCTGGTGCCGGCACCGACGTAAATGAGCCGTCCACCCCGGCGAAAGGCCGCCGTGATCAACTCAACGGCGGCGCAGATGTCCAACTTGGCGGCGGCGACGGCTCCGGCGACCGACCTGTCCTCGGCGTTGACGGTCTCGAAGGCGTCACCGATCGTCATCCGGTCGATGTTGTCGGAACGGGCGTTCCGCTGCTCGGTCAGCAGGTGGCCCCGATTGCGCATGTGCCGAGTCTCCTCTTCCGTGCGACCTCGTGTCCCTCGATCGATTCCCTGACGTAGTGTGGCTTGCCTCTGCACGCCACGCAAACCCCGACCTGCCCGCGGGTGGCGCAGACCCCGGTTCGATGGTCCCGGAATACCCAGGCAGGCTTCGTCCACCGATCGCCCCTAGCAGCCTCCTGCTCACCACCGACTCCTTTTTCGGATCATGCCGACAGGATGACAGCCGCCTGACTCCCGCGGGGCGAAATCCAACCAGCGTAGTCGATTTGCACTCTGCCTGAACGATTCGTACCTCAATATCAGCGGGCTCTCATTCCCGAGGCGCAGGATCTCTCTCCCAAGCTGGGGTCCAAGCCAGAGGAATGCGTCTGGCCGACCCACCGACGCTGATACGGCGACACGTAGGAAGTTCAGGGAGTCTTTACAAATGGCGACCAAGACACCATCGAGCTCGAGAAAGAACAGAAAAGCTAAACGCGCGAGCCGCAGCACTCGCAAGAGATGCACGCTCAACGGAGGCAAGACCGGCGAAGAGGCCTCGTCTCGCTTCAACATTGAGTTGCTCGAACGCCGAATCCTCCTGTCCGCGACCTGGGCCGACACGGATACCGGCGATCCAATCGCTGGGGCGACCGAAGGCAACGATACCTTTACTGGCGACGCCGGCGACGACATCGTCGATGGCCTCGGCGGCAACGACATGCTCGTGGGTAACGGCGGCAGCGACGTCCTCACCGGCGGTTCCGGCGACGATTCGCTTCTTGGCGGCACCGGCGACGACACACTGTTCGGAGGAACTGACAACGACTCGCTCTCAGGCGATGCGGGCGA
>JADFPW010000312.1 GCA_022562105.1 Planctomycetota bacterium | reverse complement strand
GACGGCCTACCCACTGACCGGGCTGGTCCCCGGCCGGGATTTCGATCCGAGCGAAATAGCCGACATTCGATACGCCGTTCCCGGCGATCGCGCTGCCAATGGCCAGGAATTGCGCTTCGAGAAGTGCATCGAGGTGGGCCATGTTTTCAAGCTGGGCACCAAGTACTCGCAATCCATGAACGCCACCGTGTTGGACGCCAGCGGCGTCGCCCAACCGTTGGTCATGGGCTGCTACGGCATCGGGGCCAACCGGATCATGGCCGCCGCCATCGAGTCCTCCCACGACGACGGCGGGATCTGCTGGCCGATGAGCATCGCCCCCTTCCAGGTCGAGATTGTAGCGCTCGACGTGCGCGACGAGGCGGTGATGAGCCAGGCCCGTCGGCTGCACGATGAACTGGAGGGCCAGGGCTACGAAGTGCTACTGGACGATCGCGATGCCCGTCCCGGCGTCAAGTTCAAGGACGCCGACCTGATCGGAGTGCCATTGCGTGTCACCGTAGGCAAGCGAGGCCTGGCTGAGAACATCGTCGAGTTCAAGAAGCGAACCGAATCCGACGTCCACAAGATCGCCGCGGAGCAGGTGCCGACCCGAGTCCGCGAAGCGGTTGGCCCCAGATAGCGCTGGGTGGCACGGTCTGGTACTCCAGGCCGTGGGGTTTCGGGGTGAGCCTGCGGGATCTGCCACGGCTGGCGTACCAGACCCGTGCCACCCCTCCCTAAACTTAAGGGGTTCGGCAGCGTCCCAATATCAAGCGATCAGGGCCCGGTGACGATGAAAACGACATGCCAGCGGATTACGCATGTGAACCCTCAACAATCAGGGCGTTGCCCCGCCGGCCCGCCAGCCGCATTCCGCTGCGTCGCAGAATCCTGTATGTCGCCTTGCTTCTGAGTGCCGCACTCGGCGGGCTGGAGCTCTTTGCCCGCTGGTGGTCCCCACTGACCTACGACCAATGGCGAGCCCGGTTCCTGCGTTTCGAATGGCCTTCGGACCGCTTCTGCAAGGCGGTTCCAGGTCAGTATGTCTTCGATGGCCAGGTAGTGACGATCAACGGGCTGGGGCTACGCGGTCCCGAACCGATCATTCCCAAGCCGCCCAACGTGCGACGGATACTTGTCTTGGGAGGCTCCGCCGTCTTCAACGCGTGGGCCAGCGATGAGCGCACCTGGCCCCGAGCGCTGGAGGAGAAGCTCTCCGCCAAGCTTCACCAGACCGTCGAAGTCATCAACGGTAGCACACCCGGGTACTGCCTCTATCAATCCGTCAATCGATGGGAGGATGAGTTCGCACGGTTCGAACCGGATCTGGTGATCGTCGATCACCTGTGGAACGACCTGAAGGCCTTCGCCTACTCCACCCACCGCGACTACTTATCCGTTTGGAAGCCGCCGGACCCGAAGACCGCGGCGCTCAATCCCTATCGCGATCGACCTCTTCTGGATTTGCTCTCCAGGAACATCCATCTGGTCAGCAAGATCCGGCTCCATAGGATTTGGGCGGCGATGCAGCGAGGGGAGATCGGCGCTGAAGGCGCGTCGCCGCCTAGCAACGTCGCTGCCTATCAGCGCTGGGCTTTGGAGTTCTACCGCCAGAATCTGCGGCGTCTGACCGCCCTCACCGCCGAGCGAGGAATCCCGCTGATGATCGTTGATCAGCCGCTACTCATCCGCGACGGCGTCGTTCCGCAGGAGTTGATCGACGGCAGTCCGCCGCTTCAACGAGTCCGCTACCTCGGATTGACCTGCGAAGCCGCCCTGGAGGCGATCGCAGCGGCCCGGCGAGTATCGCAGGAATGCGCGGATGCATGCGGTGCAACAGTCATCAAGACAGCCGACACCCTCCCCGCCACCAAGGAGTACTTCCGCGATCACGTCCACCTGACGGACCGAGGAATCGAAGCCCTGGCCGCAACGGTAACCCGCGAAGTGGTCGTCCATTGGGGCAGATCCTTCGAGTCCGCCAGCCGGTAGTAGCTCAGCACCGGATCCGAGAAGCGGTTGTCCCTGATAGCGTTGGGTGGCACGGTCTGGTATTCCAGGCGGTGGGGTTTCGGGGTGAGTCACAACATCTGCCACGGCCTGGAGCACTCCGCCGCAGGCGGATGCCACCCCTGGACTCGAAACGGGATATAGGAATCCGCGATGTCTGAATCATCCACGCCGGTGACCGCTGAGCATTTCCGCTACATCGCTGCCCACACGCAACCGGAAGACCCGTTCCTCGCCGAATTGAAGCGAGAAGCCTCCGCCGCTGGAATCCCAGCCATCTGGATCTCGCCGGAGCAGGCCAGCCTCATGCAGATTCTCCTGAAGCTGTGCAAGGCTCGCGAGGTGATCGAGGTGGGTACGCTGGCCGGCTATTCCGCCATCGCCATGGCCCGGGCGTTGCCCGACGGCGGGCGCGTGCGAACCGTCGAGTTGTCGGACAAGCACGCCGACTTCGCCGAGCGATGGATCGCCCGATCGGACGTGGCTGACCGCATCGAGGTTCATCGCGGTTCCGGGGCCGACGTGCTGCCCACGTTTGCGGATGCGTCCGCCGATGCAGCGTTCCTGGACGCCGACAAGGAAAACTATGCATTGTACCTCGACCAGACCCGTCGCACCATTCGCCCCGGCGGCCTGATCATGGTGGACAACGCCTTTGCCTTCGGCCAACTCTTCGACGAACACCCCACCGACCCCGAAACTCCCGCCGTCCGCTGCTTCAACGAGTACATCTCCCAGGCGACCTGGGTGCAAAGCATCATCGTCCCCCTAGGCGACGGTTGCTGGGTCGGCGTGAAGTCCTAGATGCATCCTGCGCTTGGACCCAACAAGGGATGCACCACAAAGCGCTACGTCAATGTCCACAGCCGAGATCGCGCTTCCCACGCGGAGGTATGCAAGCAGAAACGAGGGGCGTTCTTTCGCGAGGAGGGAGCCGTGGTCGCGTAGTAGGGGTACGGCGCGCCCACCTGGCCCGGGCCGTGGCTGGTCTGGCTCGTCGCCTGGGCCGTGCTGGAGGACTGGCTTTCGCCGGTGGACGCTTACTTGGCGAACGACACGCGGCTAGCCGTTTCTGACCACCAAGCCCGCCGAGCATCGCTCTGGGATATTCTTCTTTCAACCGCCCCAAAGAAAACCCGGCCTGGAACTCCCCCCGTTTCCGGGGGGAGTTCACGCCGGTTCAGCATCCAAACTTAAGCTCCGGGCCGAGGTAACTAGCTCTTAGGACCTTAGGGAGCGCAAAGCTCGCACAGCTCTTCGGCCTCGCCGGCACAAATATCGTCCCAGGCGTTGTCGCAGCAGAACGGGTCGATGTCGCAGACCAACGCACAACACTCCGGATCATCGCAACCGGGTGTGCCGTTACCTGCCAGATCGCAGCAGTCACCAACGGCATCGTCCGGACAGGACGACCCTTCGCAACCGCCACCCGCACAGGTAGTGCCCTCACCTTGGTTGCCGCCGCCGTCACCTACGCAGGTTCCGGGAACCAGATCCTGGCACGTACCGTCGACGAAGCAGCACGCCTCGCAATCAGGCGGGAGGCAACCGTCGCCGCCGCAAACCACACAGTTACCGGCCAGGCCGGCACAGGTTGAATCCCAGTCGGTGTCGCAGCAGAACGAGTCGAAATCGCAGACCGAATCGCAGCACTCCTCGTCGTCGCAACCTGGCGAGCCGTTGCCGGCCTCGAGGCAGCAATCGCCGTTGCCCGCCCCGCAATTGGCTGGTAGACAGCTGCCGCAGCCGAACAGCTCGACGAAAGACGCACAGGCGTCGTCCCAGATCACATCGCAGCAAAACGAATCAAGGTCGCAGACGCAGGCTTCAACTTCGGCCGGATCGCCGACGCCGATCTCGTCACATCCCGGAATGGTGTGGCCAACGCAACACGGACCGCCGGACGTCTTGATGGTTAGCGTGCCGGTGCCCTGCTCACTCTCGGGGAAGTCGCCGTTGTTCCATCCGCCTACTCGGATGGTAACCACGTCACCCATGTTAAGGTCGGCCGTCAACTCTGATGGCCCGCCGACGAGGCCGCAATCGTCATCGCTGCACAACAGCGAGGCACCGACCGGGCAGTCGGTGCCGGAGTAGATCGACATACTTGAGTCGTAATCCGTGTCATTGCACAGGCTGATCAAGACAAAACCGTCTTGCGTCGCCGTGTAGGCGTACCAGATGTCGGACTGACCTGTGTTGAACTCACCGGTATCCGCATCCGGGCAATCGTCGGGGCCGTCACGTGTGGCGCCGACGTTGCTGAAAGGCGTATCACCCTCAAACACTTCGATGGCGTCGGCGCAGTTGTCGTTCGCGGGTGTGCAACCCGGCGTCGAACAGTCCGGGACGGGGTTGCACACGCCGAAACGGGCCAGCACATATCCACTGTCCAGCGGATCGATTACCCCGTCGCAGTTGACATCATACTGGCAGGTGCCTTCCGCACACGGATCCAATCCGAAGCGGGCCAGGATGGCTCCGGAGTCGAGCGGATCCACCAGGCCGTCGCCGTTGGCGTCCCCGTCGCATAGAGCTGGTGTATCACACGCTCCGCCGCCGCGCAGCGTCATCTTGGGATCCGATGTCGCCGACTCGGGCGACGCGTCGCTTCGAGCATCTTGCGCCGCGGCGATCCGGATGGGGATTTTCGCTTGCTCAGCGTTAGCGACTCCGGCCAGGGCGCTAACGAGCAACCCACCGGCCAACGCCACTACCCAACAGTTTCTACACGCACACATCATTCCATCCTCCTACGAAAAAAGATGCCACCTCAATACGTTCCACGTCCAGCCCATTGCATTGACGAAACCCGTCCTGACTCACGCCGATCGACACGGGCGTGAGCCACGCACAGCAGGGGGTCCACAATGCCGCAGCCAAACATCAGGGGCGCTGCTCCAGCGTGCACCCCCGGCCTGCATTTGTGTCCAGTCGATAATTCGACGCCTGCTCCATTGTAACGGCCGACCGCGGCTCATTCCAGCGGCTTGGGCCTGGACTGTACTATTTTCGGGCGCAGATGTCTTGGCCTGCCAGCCTCAGATTGCCGGATCGAGTCGTTTGATGGCTGTTGAATCCGATGGCCCATCTCGTCGGAGGCGCGATAATGGGCTAGGACATGAACGGAACGGTCCGGGCACTGGCCTCTCGGGATGGTCAAGCGCCCTGTCAGGCGTGGAAGGCAGGGTCGGGTGGCACGGTCTGGTACTCCAGGCCGTGGGGGCGTGGGCCCTGACAATAATTGTCGTCGCGGTCTCC
>JADFPW010000311.1 GCA_022562105.1 Planctomycetota bacterium | reverse complement strand
GTGAAGCAACAACTGTCGGTTCGTCGCCTGGAAGATGAAGTTCGACGTGCAATGGCCCGCACATCCGACGCACCCATCACTCCCGCGCCGGTGTCACGTTCGGACGCCAATCTCCGCGACCTGGAGCGACGGCTCAGCGGTGCGCTGGGAACGAAGGTGGCGATTTGCGCGGGTCGGCGCAAGGGTGGCGGCCGCATTGTCGTTCATTATCGCAATCTCGACGAGTTTGACCGCCTGACGGCGTTGCTAGGGATGGAGGGCGAGTAAAGCCTTGCGAGTCACCTCGTCCGAGCGCCCACCAGGGACACGAGGTGGATCCACGGTAGTTGAGTGCCATGGTGTGGCACTCCTAGAGCGAGCTGAGTCGCTTGAATCTCGCGCGCAGGAGCGGGTCGGGATGCGACTACTGTGGTGACCTGGTCGGTGCGGTTATCGGGCCGAGGCCATTCGGCCTGTGTTGCCTAGGAAACGAGCCAACACAGATTGGGTCAGGACTGGAACGGAGAACGCCTGGGCATCCTCGACCGTCTTGCGGTAGGCCTCGACGCGTTGGCGTGTCGAACGGTTTCGAGCTTCCTGTTCGGGCGAGGGGTCGCGCACTTCGTAGGGCAAGATGGGGCGTTGCCCGATGACGATGAAGTCGACCAATGGGGAGAGTTCGGCGAGAACTTCACCGCCCCATTGGGTAATGATCGCTTCCACTTGGCGGGCTCCCTGCGAGTCCGCTCGGCCGTCGCCGTTGCTGTCGAAATCACCCACCACCACGAAACGCAACGTGCGTTCGCGGTCGTAGACGGGATTGGCGGCGATGTCACCGGGGGTGACCCATGTGCCTGGTCTTCGTCCAGTGACGCGGCAGGCTGATGCGTGATCGTAAATGGTCACCACCTCGACTTGGGCCTTGGCCCGGCCGCTCGCTGGGATCCCCGTGTCGGCTGAATAGATTGCGAACTGCATCCCCAGCACGATCCGATCGTCTTTCCCGAGGTCGATGTAGATGACATCGTCGCCGGCGGCGGCGGTCAGGACGACGGCGTCCCCGCTGCGAGCGGTGACCAGTTGTTGCGGGGAAATCTGCAGGTGCCCGAGTTCGTCGCGGCAGGCGGCGTAGCGGGTTTGCAACTCGTCGATGGTGTGCATGAGCCCGGCTCGCTCGGCCCGGAAGTCCTGGCTTTGTTTGGCGGCTTGCTGTCGGAACTCGACGATCCGTTCGTCGGCTCGAGCGAAGCTTGCGTCTCGATCGGTGCGATACTGTTCGTGGGATCGCGTTTCGGAGTTGAACTCCTCGCGCAGGCTGACCACCTGGTCATCAAAGTCGGCTTGCAGCGCCTGGGCGGTAAAGGCGAGTTCGTCGCGCTCGCGAGCGAGATCGGAAAGCTGCTCCTCGGCGGACTCACGAGCGGACCGTTCGGTCCGGAACGCGTCGTACATTTGGCTAAAGGCGGCGACCAGATCGACGGCGGCGAATGCTTCCGGGGCTGCGACCAGACCATCATCGACCACGCGCCCGAGCGCCTCGGCCACCTTGGTACGCACGACCTCGGGGTTGTCGGCGGCGTTTCCGGTGGCCAGTTCAGCCGTCGCCGCCCGAGCCTCTTCCAGTAGTCCCACAACGGTTGGGCCTCGGCTGCTGGCCCGTCCGAAGTAGTCTTGAAGTTCCTGCTTTTCTGACGAGCTTACTAGGGTGCGAATGTCCCGCTGCAACTGAGCGTCTTTGTTCTCCATCTCGTCCTGATCCAGGAAAAGCACGACCAGGAGCACCGTGGAGACGAGCCACAGAACGACAAATCCGATCAGTGACCCGTGGACCAAGGTCATTCCGCTTCGTTGTTGTGCCCTGGCAGCCATATCTCCTCCAAATCTACATCGTCAGCGGTCCGGGAAATCAACGTCCCAGGCCCATCTCGCGGGCCTGTCATGGCGAGCGGCACATTCTCAGCGGAATTGACGCGGCCGTCAAGGGCGTGTGGTCTTGGTGGGGACGGCGCAGCGGGACAATAGGGGCGCCGGCGGGATGTCGGCCCCAGTTCGTGTGCCGCAGGTGCGTGGGGCGTTTGCCCGACATGCGACCGGCGCATTGGCGCGACCCATGGCGCCACCTGGAGAACCCCACCCAACGGTGACAGGCCGTGGCTAGCGCTGCAGCCGAAATCCTGCCTGTCGGTCGGCCGGGCTACGGGGTCGAGCTAGCCGGCGATCGATGGTTCGAGGCAATGAGGCGATAGGGATATACAATATATTGTAGCGCTGGGTTGTGGAGGCACAAAATAGCTGCCAACGGGGTGCAATATGGTCAATGGCGGAGCAGCTCCTCGTCCGTCGGGGGTGGGCGGCGCGATCGGCCGTCGTTGGCGCGTATCGCCCAGTCGCCAACCCGCCGTCGTGGGACGGCCAGCGTAGGATGCCCCGCGGCTTGCAATTGTGTAATGGGTGGCTAAGATACGGGGCTCGGAGTTGAGTTTGGCACCGGGCGACGCGACGGAGAGGCGACTGATGAGTCGGGAATGCTTTTTTCTGGGTAAGAAGACGCGAGCTGGGCGGACCATTGCCCGGCGGGGCAAGGCCAAGTATCTCGGCGGAGTGGGGCGCAAGGTTACGGGCAAGACCAAGCGCAAGTTCAAGTCGAACCTGCAACGCGTGCGTGCGGTGGTGGACGGCAGGGTCTGCCGAATATGGGCGTCAGCCAAGGCGATCCGCATGGGTCTGGTGGTCAAGCCCCCAAAGCGTGACTACACGCCCCAAGCTGCAGAGTAGAGCGACCGGGGTGTTGCCCCAGCGTCAACGTGCCTGGCGACGGGCGATACCACTGGCGAGACTGGAGTTCGGTCTCGCTTTTTCGTGCGCCGAGCCGCGAGGTGCCCTCATGCCAACCGAGCAAGAACCCGCGAAGATTGAACCGGCCGAAGTTCGTCGCATCGCCGAATTGGCCCGCCTGAAGCTCACCGATGATGAGGTGGAGTTGATGGGTGCCCAGTTGTCCTCAATCTTACTCTATATGGACCGGCTCAGCGCGTTATCCACGGACGGCGTCGAACCCACGGCGCATGCCGTACCGCTGGTGAACGTATACCGTGACGATCGCGTTGCACCGTCGATGGATTCGGCTGCCGCTTTGGCCAACGCGCCGCAGCACCAGGATGGGTTCTTTCAGGTGCCCAAGGTGTTGGGCGAGGAGAGCGCCTAGGAATCTGTCGCATGGTGGTTGGATTGATGCGGGAAATGGCGTGTTCATATGATCCTCTCGGCCAGTCAACTTGTTGAGTCTGTTCAAGGCAAGAAACGTTCGGCGCGCGAAGTCGTGCAGGAATCGCTCGAAGCCATCGAGCGGGCGGACGCAGCCGTCGGTGCGTTTCTGAGCGTTGATGCAGATGGGGCCCTGGCTCGGGCATCGGAAGTCGATGAATCAATCGCTCGCGGCGAGAACCCGGGCCGACTCGCCGGACTGCCCGTTGCCCTGAAGGATAACCTCTGCACGATCCGAGGCACCACGACATGCGCGTCCGCCGCCCTGGCGAACTTCCGTTCACCCTACAACGCACACGTCGTGGATCGGCTGGAAGCCGACGGGGCGATCATCATCGGCAAGACCAACCTCGATGAGTTCGCCATGGGCAGCAGCACGGAGAACAGCGGTCGGTTTCCGACGCGTAATCCGTGGAATCTTGACTGCGTTCCCGGTGGTTCGTCCGGCGGCTCGGCGGCTGCGGTAGCGTCAGGCATGGTACCGGTCGCGCTGGGCAGTGAGACGGGCGGTTCGGTGCGCCAACCCGCGTCGCTGTGCGGAGTCGTTGGACTCAAGCCCACCTATGGACGTGTGTCACGTTACGGGCTGGTCGCGTTCGCCAGTAGTCTCGATCAAATCGGCCCCTTCGGTCGGACGGCCGAGGACGTCGCGTTGCTCCTGAATTCGATCGCCGGCTACGACAGCCGCGATTCGACGAGTGTGAACACAGCGGTACCCGACTACACGGCCTCGTTGGATCGACCGCTTAACGGTATGCGCGTCGGTGTTCCGGGCGAGTATTTCGGCGACGGTTTGGATGCCCAGGTCAAGGTTTCAGTTGAGGCGGCCATCGACGTGTTGGGTAGTCATGGTGTAGAACTGGTCGAGGTTCACCTGCCGCACATGCAGTACGCGGTGGCCTGCTACTACATCCTCGCGTCGGCGGAGGCGTCGAGCAACCTGGCTCGCTTCGACGGCGGTCACTATGGGCGTCGCAGCGCCGAGCCCGGGGACATCATGAATCTCTACGCCTCGTCGCGTGGCGAGGGATTCGGATCGGAAGTCAAGCGCCGCATCATGCTCGGAACCCATGCACTTTCGAGCGGCTACCACGAAGCGTATTACCTCAAGGCGCTCAAGGTGCGCACGCTCATCATGCGCGATTTCGACCGGGCGTTCGACCGGGTGGACGTCATCGCATCACCGGCTGCTCCGACGCCGGCTTTTCCCATCGGCGAGAAGACCGACGACCCCTTGGCGATGTACCTTTCCGATACCTACACGCTGCCAGCCAGCCTGGCTGGGATCTGTGCGGTGAGCGTACCCTGCGGTTTTTCGTCGGACGGGCTTCCGATCGGTCTGCAGCTCATGGGGCCGGCCTTCGGAGAAGAACGACTCTTGTCGGTGGCGCATCAGTATCAGCAGCTCACCGAACATCATACAAAGTGGCCTTCGCCCGCGACGGCTGCGTAAGGAACGATTATGGAAGGTTCGACCGTCGGCTCCTTGCTACGAGCTACACAAGCGTATTGCGCTCAGTTGAGTGAAAAACAATCCTTGGAGTACGGCATCGCCTACTACAGCCGTCGGTTTCGGGGCTGGTCGTCAGCCAATCAGTTTCGTGAGGTGGTTATCGACGACGACGCTGGATTGGATGCTGCCTATGCCGAGGCACAACGTTGGTTCGCCGAGCAGGGACTGAAGTGCCACCGCTGGGCACCGGCGGGTGGTCAAGCCACTCGCGGGTTGGCTGACTTCCTGGCTGCTCGAGGCTTTCAGCGATGCGAATACACCGTGCTGGTGTTGGCCAAATGGGTCGAAATTCAGCGCGCCACGGGGGTGAAGATTCTTCCGGCCCGCGCGATGCGCGCCGCCCTGCAGGCCACATTTCTCGACGAGCGGACCGACGGGGCTGAGCGAGCGCGAAGCGGCTCGGCTGTCAATGAGGTCGCGATCGGTGCCGCCGAGGCGTGCGAGGAGCGTCTGAACGATCCACAGGTCGATCTGTTAGTGGCAATGGCGTGTGGAGAGCAGGCTGGTCGATGCGCACTCCA
>JADFPW010000020.1 GCA_022562105.1 Planctomycetota bacterium | reverse complement strand
CGCATTGGGCACGCTGGTGCCGACGTTTCCATTCGTCACCTCGCCGGTGCAGGCCAGCATGCTGACCGGTACGCCGCCGGGAGAGCATGGGGTCATCGCCAACGGGTTCTACCATCGGGATCGCCGTGCGGTCGAGTTCTGGGTCGCCGACCACGAGATCATCCAGCGGCCGACCATCTGGGAGGCGATCCGCCGGCAGCGGCCCGACTTCCGATCGGCTGTTTGGCACGCCCAGAACATCAAGCAGTGTCCAGCCGACTTCATCGTCACCCCCGCTCCGATCCACGAGCCGGACGGGACCACCAAACTGTGGTGCTATTCCAAACCTGATGGGCTATACCAGGAGCTGCTGGACGAGTTCGGGCACTTCCCCTTGCAGCACTATTGGGGTCCGCTGGCCAACATCGAGTCGACCCGCTGGATAATTCAGGCGGCTTGCCGATTGATCGAGCGCCAGGCTCCGAACCTCCACTACATCTACATCCCCCATCTGGACTACGCCGCCCAGAGGTTCGGCCCCAACAGCGAGCAAGCCCGGCAATCGCTGGTGGAGATGGACGCCGAGCTGGCCACGCTGGACGCCTTCGTGGCTGACTCGGCCATCGCGGATGACGCTGTCTTCCTGGTCGCCTCCGAGTACGCCATGACCCCGGTGACCGGAGCCGTGTTCCCCAATCGCGCCCTACGCGAAGCCGGTCTGCTTAAGACCCATGAAACCGACGACGGCGAGGTCATCGACTACGCAGCCAGCGATGCGTTCGCCGTGGTCGATCACCAGTTCGCCCACGTTTACGCGAAGCCTGACCGGATCGAAGCAGCAGCCGATGTGCTGCGCCAGTTGGACGGAATCGACGCCGTCCACGTGGGCCGCGATCGGTCCGCCGTTGGCCTGGACCACGAGCGCAGTGGCGAGATCATCCTCATCTGTCGTGACGATCGATGGTTTGCGTACTACTGGTGGCTCAGCGACGCCGATGCACCACCCTTCGCCCGCACCGTCGATATTCACCGAAAACCCGGCTACGACCCGGTCGAACAATTCTGGGACCGCGAGGCCAACGGCGTTCCCCTCGACGCATCCTTAGTCCGCGGCTCGCACGGCGTCCCCGCCACCGAACCTCGCCATCGGGGTGCCTTGATTTGCTCCACAACCACCGACAAGCTGCGAAACCACATGCGCTTCCGGGATACCGACATCAAGGAGCTAGCGTTGCACTTGTTGGGCAACTGATCTTGTGATCTGGTGATCTAGCGATTTGGCGATTGATCCGATGAACGATCACCAAATCACTAGATCACCAAATCATCAATGGGTCATGGTGCGGCGGCGATCGGGGGTCGCACTTCCAGCATCCGGTTCAATGCCCTGGCGGCACGACTCCGGATCTCCTCCGGCACGGTAATCACGTAGCGAGTGTTCCGCAGCGAATCGAGCGTGTCCTCCAGCGTGATCTCGTTCATGTGCGGACAGCGAACGCTGCACAACCGGACCATCTCCTTGTCCGGATTCTCCACCGCGATGTTGTCGCCCATGCAGCACTCGGTCAGCAGCAGATAACGCGACGCGTTGCTCTCTTTCACATGACGGATCATGGCCGATGTCGAGCCGGAGAAGTCGCAGACTTCGACCACCTCCGGCCGACACTCCGGATGGGCCAAGACCTCGACGTCGGGAAACTGGGCCCGCACGTTGCGAACATCCTGGACGGTGAACTTCTCGTGGACTTCGCATCGTCCTTCCCATCCGACCATGACGTTCGATCCGAGACCGTCGCTGGAGGATGCGTCGACGCGTTTAGGGAAGATAATCCGCATTCCGGTTTCCTTGGCTACATTGCCGGCCAGAAACTCGTCGGGCAGGAAGATCACCGTATCGGTATCGAACGATCGCACCACGTCGGCTGCGTTGCTGGAGGTGCAACAGGCGTCGCTTTCGGCTTTGACGTCCGCGTAGGTGTTGACGTAGGTGACCACCGGCACGCCGGGGTAACGCTGCTTGAGAGCGCGCACGTCCGCAGCGGTGATGCTCTCGGCCAACGAGCAGCCGGCCTTGTCGGACGGCAGTAGCACGGTCTTTTCGGGGCTGAGGATGCACGCGGTCTCGGCCATGAACCGAACGCCGCAGAACACGATGATCTCGGCCTCCGTGCTGGCGGCGATACGGGCCAACTCCAGCGAGTCGCCCTTGTGATCCGGGACGGTGTGGAACAGGGCAGGTTCCATGTAGTTGTGCCCGAGTATGACGGCGTGGCGCTCCTGTTTGAGCCGGTTGATCTCGTAGACCAGTTCGGCCTTGTAGCGCAGCTCGATGTCCGGAACCACGTCCCGGAGTATCTCACGCATCCGCCGACACGTGCTTTCAACGGATGTTTCGGTGACCATCATCCTGTCTGCCTCCACCAGCGATACTCCGACAGGATCATAGCGGATCCACAGGTGCGGTAAAGGGCCAATCGGGGGCGAGGCTGGTGCGCATTCGGGCGCTTGACGGATCGGCCGAGGGTGCCCATGTTGACCCCATAGTGGGCCCCGTTGCCCTCGGCCGTCGTCGGGGGAATCGGTCGGCAGAGCAGCGCGGAGCTAGCGCCCGACTGCGTATCCGCATCCTGTGGCTTTTTGAGAGGAGCAAGAAATCATGGTCAAGCGAAACCAGTTGGGGCTGTTCGGACTGGTCCTGCTCACCGGATCGGTTGGGTGCATGCCCACGATGACAATCGAACAAATGAAGGCGATGACGCCGGAGCGGCCGGCCGAACTTGATCTGCTCAACATGATTGCCGGCCGATGGGAAGTGACCGGAACGATGAATTTTACCTTTCTGGAAGAGGCCCTCGAGACCACAGGCACCCAGACGGCCGCATGGGAATGCGACAATCGAGTGCTGGTCAATCGCGGCACCTACGAAATGGGCGAGCTGGGAACGATGTCCGGAATCGAGATCTGGACCTGGGACGACAAGGCCGGCAAGTTCCGCACGCATTGGTTCGATAGCTTCGGCATGACCGCCAGCGGAACGGCCAAGTACGATGAGGAGACCAAGACCTGGCACCTAAAGTCCAAAGGCAACGGGCCCAACGGTCGAATGATCTCGGAAGGAACCATAACCTACACCGACGCCGATACGCTGGAGTGGACCTGGACCGAATGGTCGTCGCTCAAGTTGTTCAAGATTGTGGAGATGAGCGGCACCAGCCGGCGAGGCTAGATTCCGCCTGGGGGGTCTGCGTGGCACGGCTCTAGAGCAGTGCCACCGGCGCTCGAACCCGTTTCGGGCCGCCCGCCAGATAGCGTTGCCCATCCTGCAGATCCGTTGTCGGGAGCTTTCAAGACAAGAAAATGAGCGGGAGCGGGTCACTACGACCGCTCCCGCTCATGCTGCTGTACGACTTGAGCCTTAGCGGATACGGGCTGATCTCACCCCCCTGCCTATCCGCCGGCGGTTCCCGCGTCATCCAGTTGAGGATGCTCGATTCCGTCGAGGATCTCCAACTGTTCGCTGGTCAATAGATCGAGAAACGCCTGCCGAGCGTTCTGGTGAAGCGTGTGAACCTTGGCTCGCAGTCCCTGGCGAATCGAGGTGATCTCAGCCCGCTGTTCGTCCGACAGGGCCAACTCGTCCGGCAGTCGGCGGAGGAAGAATCCCGCCCCCGCGCCGGACGTTCGTGTGCGTCTGGCTATGGCGGCCCGTTGCTCCGGCGTGAGCAGGTTGCCGATGGCCTGCTGAGCGATCTGCTGCTCGGACTCGATGGCGTTGTGAAGATCGTTGAAGATGACGTCCGTAGCCTGGGATTGCTCCTCGGTCAGATCCAGCAGTTTCGCGAGCCGGTTCGTCGCCGAGAAGCGGAACGGTCCGCCATACATGTCGAACCCGGCAAACGCAAAAGTGGGGGCGTCGTCACCGATCACGTCCTGGACGCTGGTACCGAATTGAGAAACTGTCACCAGCCCCTGGCGGAACTCGAATTGCAGATCCTCAATCTCCACGATGACGTCGTCGGAAAGCTCTACAACACCAACATCAATCGAACCGGTGCCTGCTCCATCGTCCGCCATCAACCCGGCCGTGAATTCCTTGAAGCCGGCGGTCGCATCCGTCGCGGTCATCTCCTCGAGTGATCCTTGCTGGGCGTTAGGGGCGCCCAATGGCGAGCAGCCCTGCATCGCCACACTGGCAGTCAGAACCAAGCCGAGAAGCAACTGCCACCGAGTTCCGTTTGTCATTGTCTTCTCCACGTCGCTTTCTCCTTAGCTCTTTGGGCCGGTGCCCAATCGCGTATATCGCCGGCGAACGACATCGTTCGCCACTGACCTCCCAAGCTGCCGTGATACGTAACAGTCTATCCTTTGCTCGTCGGGTTCACCAGCCGTTCCGGGTCAGCTCGAGGTGTCCAACCGGCGATTGGAGCTTCCAGGATCAGTCGCCCGACCTCACGCCCGACTGCTTTATGCATCGGCGTTCCGGGCAAAAATCCACATACTCTTGGCGATCGACATCCGCCGCTGTCCCCGGAAAAGGCACCGAATGCCCACAACTGCCCAGGAATACCTATCGCCTGATTGTACTACCCACTAAGTGTCCAGCCGTGCAGCGGCGCGCCGGAATGAGTCCAACCTCCGGCGAACCCGACGACGGATAGCGTGTTGTCCCAGAAGCAGCACAGGCAGGTCGCTCAAGCCGATCCCACCGCAGGGTTCGGTCGCTGCTGGTGGGGCTCCCTACTGGTTGCCCGCGATGGCGGCCAGGCGTGCCACGATTGGGGGAATCACCGAGAGGGCACAGTCGACCTCTTCGTCGGTGGTGAATGACGACAGGCTGAACCGCAGGGAGCTGTCGATGAGCTCGGCCTCCAACCCCATGGCCTGTAGGACGTGTGAGGGTTCGAGTGCTCCGCTGCTGCAGGCAGCGCCCGAGGAAGCGCAGATTCCATGCTCACTAAGCGTCAACAGCAGCGCCTCCGCCCGTACGCCGGGGAACGCAATGTTGGTGGTGTTCGGCAAGCGCGGAGCCCCGTGGCCGTTGACGTGAACCCTCGGAGCGCTGCCACGTAGGCCGGCCTCGAGCCGGTCGCGGAGTTGGGCGACGCGGCTGGCCCCGTCGGCCAGTTCGTTGGCGACAGCCTCCGCGGCGACGCCCATGCCTATGATGGCCGGCACGTTCTCCGTGCCGGGTCGCAGGTCGCGTTCCTGTCGTCCGCCGTATTGCAACGAGCGAAGCCTGGCTCCCCGCCGCACATACAACGCCCCCGCGCCTTTGGGGCCATGAAACTTGTGGGCCGAGATGCTCATCAGCGTCGCGGGCAGTCGGGCCAGATCGATCCCAACCTTGCCCACCGCCTGAACCGCGTCGAGATGCAGGGGAATGTCCCGCTCGGCGGCGAGGGCGGCCACCGACTCGACGTCGAAGACCACCCCGGTCTCGTTGTTGGCGTACATGACCGAGATCAAAGCGGTATCGTCGCGGAGGCGCTCGGTGAGCCGGTCTAGATCCAGCCGCCCGGATCGGTCGACGCCAACCTCGGTGACGTCGTACCCCTCCCGGCGCAGTTGCCGAGCCAGATTCCGGACGGCGCTATGCTCGACGGTCGAGGTGACAAGATGCCGCTTGTTCCCACTGACGGACAGCGTTCCGCGGATGGCCAGGTTGATACTCTCGGTGCCACCGGCGGTGAAGACGATCTCCCGCGGGTCAGCCCCGACGAGCGAGGCCACCTGGGCTCGGGCACACTCCATGCGATGGCGGACCGACTGGCCGAACCGGTGGAGGCTGGAGGGATTGGCGTACTCACCGGCCAGCATCAGGCCCATGGCCTCGACCACCGAGTCGAGGGGACGGGTTGTAGCGTTGTTGTCCAGATAGACGATATCGTCCATGACGGTATCAGTGTACCACGGTGGAGGCCGAGGCGATCGTCTGAATCGCCGCCTTAGATGGGTGGCCCGGCGAGAAGTCGGGCTTGGCGGGATTGGTTGGTTGATCCCTCCGAGTCCGGCGGTGGACGGCTAACTCGATGCCGTTGCTTTCCACCAACGGGCTCACTATTATCCTGATCGACGGCAGCGCCCCGGAGCCGGAGCGTGGGATAGCAATCGAGCGTTGTCGCAAGGTCCGGGCCTGAATTCGCCGACGGCCGGCGATTTTCGAGGAACCGGGGTGCGGTTTTCAGGCAGTTTCGGACAATGGCGATTAGCAGGCCGTGAAGGGCTACTTCCGCAACATCTACCAGAGCCTGCGGACGATCCTCATTGGCATGAGGATCACGCTCAAGTACTGCTTTGCCCAGACGGTGACGGTGCAGTACCCGGACATGGCTCCGGTTCTGCAGCCTCGATATCGGGGTTTCCATTTCTTCGAGATCGAGAAGTGCATTGCCTGCGACCAGTGCGCCAAGGCCTGCCCGGTGGACTGCATCTACATCGAGAAGACGGGTCCGCGAAAGATTCCCAAGGGCAGTACCGAAGCCGTCGGCGGGGCCATGACGCGATTTGCGATCGACTACTCCAAGTGCATGTTCTGTGCCCTCTGCGTGCCGCCATGCCCGACGGACTGCATCCACATGGGCAACCTGCACGATTTGTCGGGATTCGACCGCCAGAGCATGATTGTCGAGTTCACCGAACTGGCTGAGCAGGGACATCAGACGCCGCAACCGATCTGGATGCAGAAGGAAAAGCTCCCCGAGTGGGCCGACACCAGGAAGAAGGAATGGCAAGAGTACGTCCATTCCGACGACGCTTTCAGCGGCAATGTGTCGGGGCGCCGTGAGGCCATGTCCCGAGCCCTGGTCGAGCAGGAGATCAAGAAGAAGAAGTAGGCTAGAGTGGCACGGTCTGGTATTCCAGGCCGTGGAGATCGCAAAGAACTATCTTCAGCCGTCCACGGCCTGGAGTACCAGACCGTGCCGCCCGGCTAGTAACCGGGGAACACGACGGCGTCAGCCAAGACTGACCATGATGGATTTGACTTCTGGAATGCACGACTGGCTGGCGTTTGGTGCCTGGGGCACGATTTTGGCCCAGGCAGGCGGTGTGGTGCGCGACGACACCAGTGTCAAGCTGGTGGTCGGATTGGTCATGTTCGCCCTCGCCGGTGGGGTCGGGCTGTGCTTCGTGCCGTTGGTCATCGGCGCTCTGGTTCGCACGACCCGCGCCCACGCGGAGAAGGCCGCCCCCTACGAATGTGGCGAGCCGGCCATCGGGGAGAGCTGGGTGCAGTTTGACCTGCGATTCTACGTGGTCGCCCTGGTGTTCATTATTTTTGACGTGGAAATCGCCCTGTTTTGGCCTTGGGCGGTGGTGTTTGGGACCAAAGTCTCCGAGCAGTTTTCAGCCGAGACGGTGGCCAGCATGAAGTCGGTCGCCCTGTACGACATGCTCTTCTTCTTCGGGGTGATTGTGGTCGGGTTCGTCTACCTGTGGAAGTACGGCTACCTGGATTGGGTCCGGGCGAGTACCGGAGGCCGGTCATCGTCGAAGCAGACCCTGGAGAAAACCCCATGAGTTGGATCGACAATCGATTTGAGGAGGGGCTGATCGTCACCTCGCTGGACTGGGCGATCAACTGGGGGCGTAGCAACAGCATCTGGCCCATGACGTTCGGCCTGGCGTGTTGTGCGATTGAAATGATGGCCGTGGGGGCCTCACGATTCGACATTGATCGCTTCGGGGCCGGGGCGTTTCGGGCGACGCCGCGGCAAGCTGACCTGATGATCGTGGCCGGCACGGTGACCTACAAGATGGCCTCGCGTCTGAAGCGCCTGTACAACCAGATGGCCGAGCCCAAGTACGTCCTGGCCATGGGGGCCTGCACGGTGGGCGGGGGACCGTATTTCAAGCACGGCTACCACGTGGTCAAGGGCGTGGACTTGGTGGTGCCGGTGGACGTTTATATCCCCGGCTGCCCGCCTCGGCCCGAGTCGTTGCTCGAGGGTCTGATGCGTCTGCAGGACAAGATCCGCAGCCAAACTCGGGCCATCAGCAACCCCAGTCGGGTCAAACGTGAGGGGTTGGCGAACGTATCACGTAACTGATTGATAAGCGAAGGTGCTCGGGGCACGTGGGTGCGGGCGTGACCACGGACACAGTGACGGTGACATGATACCGGAATCCATTTGCAAGATTCTGAAAGAGACGTTCCAAGACGCGGTCAGCGCGACGGTGCTTGAGGGGTCGCATCCGTATGCCCTGGTGACTGCTGAGAGTTGGCCGGAGGTAGCCGAATTTCTCCGCGACGATCCGCGCATGGGTTTCAACCTGCTGCGGAGCATTTCGGCGTTGGATATGCTGGCCGACGACAAGCTGGCTGCCATTTACGACATGATGGCCGTCCCGTTCGCCGGGGCCGGTTCCGACCTGCTCACCACGACCAGCGAATTCGCCGTGCGCATCGAAGTGGACCGCAGGGACCCTCATATTCCCTCGGTCGCGTCGGTGTGGCCTACCGCGAATTGGCACGAGCGTGAAGCCTTCGACATGATGGGGATCGTGTTCGACGGCCACCCGGACCTGCGACGGATTCTGTGTTGCGAGGATTGGCAAGGATACCCGCTGCGCAAGGACTACGTGTTCCCATTGGAATACCACGGCATCCCCGGCACGACGGAGTACGAACTGAACAGCCCCGTTCGCTAGAGCTCTCAAGAGGTGAGCTGAGGGGTGGCATCCCGGGGCGCCGGGATGCCACCCGTCAATCCACGTGCAACCGCGCCGAGCCTCGGGGATGGGTCAGTAAGCGAAAGTAGCCGAACCGGGCGAGACAGCAGATAGACCGCGACGACCGCGAGCCGGAAAAATGGCAGACAGCATGATCGAAGCACAACCGGATGTCCTGATGGACATCGACCGCGAAGCGCAGGGGGATGTGTGCACCGAGGAGATGCTGGTCAACATGGGGCCGCAGCACCCGGCCACGCACGGTGTGCTTCGCATAGTCCTGCGCACCGACGGGGAGATGATCCTCGAAGCCATCCCGCACATCGGCTACCTGCATCGCTGCGCCGAGAAGATCGGCGAGAACGTCGCTCCCTATCAGTATATCCCCTACACGGACCGCATGGACTATCTGGCCGGCATGAACAATAACCAGGGGTTCTCCCTGGCGATCGAGCGGCTGTGCGGAATCGAGATTCCCGAACGTGCCCGGTACCTGCGGATCATATTCGCCGAGCTGAACCGCATCGCCTCGCACCTGGTGTCGCTGGGCACCTATGGGCTCGACATGGGGGCGTTTACGCCGTTCCTGTACGCCTTCCGCGAACGAGAGCGGATCCTGGACCTGTGCGAGGCGGCCTGCGGGGCGCGGCTGACCTACAGCTACATTACCATCGGCGGCGTGACCGACGACATTCCGGACGGGTGGGCCGATACGTGCAGCGAGTTCCTCGACTTCTTCGAGCCCAAGATCGACGACTACAACAACCTGCTGAGTTTCAACCATATCTTCGTCAAGCGAACGGCCGAAATCGGCGTGATTTCGGCGGAGGACGCTGTTGCCTTCGGCCTCACCGGCCCCTGCCTGCGGGCATCGGGCGTGCGGTGGGATCTACGCAAGGTGCTGCCCTACGACGGCTACGAGAACTTCGAGTTCGACGTGCCGATCGCCGAGGACGGCGCCAGCGGCATCCCCACCGAGGTGGTGGTGGGCGATTGCTGGTGGCGCTACTTCGTCCGCGTGCTGGAGATGAGTCAGTCGATTCGCATTCTTCGCCAGGCGCTGGCTCAGCTGCCGGAGGGCGAGTTCTTGGCCACGCCCAAAAAAATCAAGAGCATCAAGCTGCCCGAGGAGGAGGTCTATGTCGAGGTGGAGAATCCACGTGGGCAGTTGGGCTTCTACATCCGCGGCGACGGCTCAGCCATCCCCGCTCGGGTCAAGGCCCGCGGGCCGAGCTTCTGCAATCTTTCGATTACGACCCACGTCTGCAAGAACATTCTCCTGGCCGACGTTCCGGCGATCATCGGGAGCATCGACGTGGTAATGGGCGAGGTGGACCGCTAGTGTGGCATCCGGGAACCAGGGCGACAAACAGAGCCGTGACCGTGAGGGAGCGGTCGCGTCGCGCGATGGCTCGAGCGCAGCAGACCGCTCCCTCACGGTCGCGGCTCGGATAAGAATATGCAACGGTTGTCATGAGACACTGTAGCAGTAAGCTCATCACCATGAACGCAACCCCAGACGGCAGCGCACCGACCGGAGGACGACGTTGACTAGAGTGTCGACTCCGTGGCCGCCGCCATCCGGGTGGGAGCTGTCCCGACCGATCCGTGCGCTGGGCGAGCTGCTCATGCTGGTCTACCGCGTCCTGGGGGCAATCTTCGCGGTGACACCCTTGCCGCGCGTCACCGTGGCGGCGGCTCTGCTGATCAAACGCCTCGCCACGCCGATCCTGCTCCGGTTTCCAGGCATGATCCTGATTTCCGCGCTGGTCGGAGGGATCACCGGGGTCTGGCTCATCGCCGTGGTGTTCGATGTGGTCGATGGGGCGATGATCGCGACGCCGGCGGCGGTAGTGCCTGGAGCCGAGGAGGGCCTGGTGGCGTTGGGAGTCGGAGTCACGCCCCCGAATGCGTTCGAGCTATTCGCCGTTGGACTCGAAGCGGAAGGGATCCCGGCCGTTGGGGTGCTGAAGTTTGCACTTTTTCCATTCCGGTACGCGCTATTCCGTGATGCCCTCATCGTGTTCGGCATCGTGTTCATCTTTGTCGGGGCGATCCCCTTCTTTGCGATTTGGTGGGAACGCAAGGTGGCGGGGCGCATTCAGTCGCGCCTGGGCCCCATGCGCGTTGGGGGCTGGCACGGGTGGGCGCAGTCGGCGGCTGACGGAATCAAGCTGATCTGCAAAGAGGATCTGGTCCCGGCCGGTGCAGACAAACCGTTGTTTCTGATCGCCCCTTATCTGACGGTCGTCCCGGTCGTTCTGGCCTTTGTCGCCCTTCCGTTCGGCACCTACTGGGTCTTCCGCGATCTGGATGTGAGTTTGATCTTCATACTGGCCATGATGGGCATCGAAGTGGTCGGGGTAATCATTGCCGGATGGTCGTCAAACAACAAATGGAGCGTGTACGGGGCCATGCGGGAGGCCTGTCAGATGGTTTCCTATGAGATTCCCATGGGATTGGCGTTGTTGATCCCGGTCGTGTGTACCGGCACCCTGAGCCTGCGCGAGATCGGCGACATGCAGGCCGGCGGCTTCACTCACTGGCTGGTGTTCCGCAATCCGTTCATCTTCCTGGGATGCCTGTCCTATTACATCGCCTCGCTGGCCAACTGCAAGCGGGCCCCGTTCGATCTTCCCGAATCCGAAAGCGAGCTTGTCGCCGGATTCCATACGGAGTATTCAGGCTACCGTTGGTCCCTATTCTTCTTTGCAGAGTATTCCTCCATGTTTGTGGTGTCTGCCCTCGCGGTCGTCCTGTTCCTGGGGGCGTGGCATTCACCATTCCCTGCGTGGGGCGGATTCGCCTGGGGGGCTGGGCCGGTGTGGTTTGTGGCCAAGTCGCTGGCGTTGATTTACCTGCAACTCTGGATTCGGTGGACCCTGCCCCGCATTCGCATCGATCAGGTGCTGTATTCGTGCATTCAGGTCATGCTGCCGCTGGTCATGCTACTGTTGTTGGGCAATGCGTTCTATGAACTGCTGGTGCCCGAGGGCGGTGTGATCTGGACGGTGTGGAACTTGTTCCTGTCGGCGATCGGTGCGGGTTTGGTTTTGGGATTCGTGGCGATTGCATGCTACGGGCGGATTCATCGAAAGGATCTGGTGGGAAAATTGGCCATCGATCACCTGCCCGCAGCGTAACCGATTGAGGCACCAAACCGACGAGATGGGTAAAACACACAACCATTCTTGGCCACCCCGAGTGATCGCATGGGCCGGCCTGCTCACCACCATGATCTACGGCGCGTCGACCGCCCAAGCCGCAGATACTGGCGGCGTACCGGTGGCGGTCGCCGACGGCGGGCTGATCGAGGCACTGATGTTCTACACCATCGCGGGTGTGGTGCTGGTTAGCGGCCTGGGGATCTGCCTGAGTCGCAGCGTGGTGCGTATGGCCGTTTGGTTGTTTGGAGCTCTCGGGGCAGTGGCGGTGCTCTACTTCCTCTTGGCAGCCACATTCCTGGGTGCGATCCAGTTGATCGTCTACGTCGGCGGAACACTGATCCTGCTCGTCTTCGGGATCATGCTGACCAGCCAGTCGCCCTGGGTTCGGTATGACGTCCGCGGCCGAGAGCTGCTGGCGGCTGGCGGGGTGTGCGTCGCCTTGGCAGCTCTGTTCATCGGTCTGTTGCAGGGAACCTTCGGGGCCACGGAGGCGACCGAGGTTCGCGGAGCAACGGTACACGCGCTGGGCGTGGAACTTCTGACGACCTATTTGGTGCCTTTCGAGGTGGCCAGCGTGCTGTTGCTGGTCGTCATGATCGGGGCCGCCTACCTGGCCCGGCAGGAGCGGACGTAGCGCCCACGGATTCTCGAGGTTGGATTCGCCATGTTGACCATCGGACTCATGCACTACCTCGTCGTCGGAACCGTGCTGTTTTGCATGGGGTTGTTCGTCATGATGACCAAACGAAACGCGATCGGCATCCTGATCGGCGTGGAGCTGGTGCTTAACAGCGTCAACATCAACCTGGTGGCCTTCTCCCGCTATCGAGGCGGCGGGGCGATAGACGGCCAGGTGTTCGCCCTGTTCGTAATTCTGCTGGCCGCGGCCGAAGCCGCCTTGGCGGTGGCGATTTGCATGAACTTCTATAAGAACCTGAACACCATCGACGTAGACCGCGGGAACGCATTGCACGGATAGAGGGACGATTCGAGCGAGCGCTCGACGGCCGCCATGGCTCAGCATTGGATGGAAATCCTTCTCGTCGCCGGAGTGGGCATACCCCTGCTGAGCTTCGTTGTTCTGGCGCTGGCCGGACACCGGATCGGCAAGCCGATGGCGGCGTGGGTGGCGACGGCAGCCATCATGGGCAGTTGCGCGCTGTCCACCATCGTGCTGGTCAAGTGGCTGCAGTTGTCATCGGCTGATCGGATTCTGCTGGGCGAGCAGGCCCATCGGGAGTTCTGGGCCCAGTTGGGTACGCTGACCGTGGATGTCGGCGTCAAGCTCGACTCACTCACCGTCATCATGTTCTTCATGGTGACCTTCGTCTCCAGTTGCATCCACGTGTTCAGCATCGGCTACATGGCCGGCCGCAGCGATGAGGTCGATGGGCAGTCCAAATACCATCGCTTCTTTGCCTACTTGTCGCTGTTCTGCTTCTCCATGCTCGGCTTGGTGGTCAGCAGCAGCCTCCTGTTCCTGTTCATCTTCTGGGAACTGGTGGGCATGTGCAGCTATCTGCTGATCGGATTCTACTTCGACAAGAAGTTCGCCTCCGATGCCGCCATCAAGGCGTTCGTCACCAACCGGGTGGGCGATTTCGGCTTCATTTTCGGCCTGATGATGGTGTTCACCTTCCTGGGAACACTGGACCTGGACCAGGCGGCGGCGACGTTTGCCAGCCAGTACGCCAGCGGCACGGGGCTGTTCGCGGCCCAGATCAATCTGTTCGGTTGGCAGATCTCCGGGACGGCGATGGCCACCGCGATGGGCATCGGACTGTTCTGCGGAGCGATGGGCAAGAGTGCCCAGTTCCCGCTGCACGTGTGGTTGCCAGACGCCATGGCCGGACCCACGCCGGTCAGCGCTCTGATCCACGCCGCGACGATGGTCGCCGCCGGCGTCTATCTGGTGGCCAGGATCTTCCGCCTGCTCACGCCCGATGCCCAGATGTTCATTGCCATCATCGGGTGCATCACGCTGACCATCACCGCCCTGATCGCCATCGTGCAGACAGACATCAAGAAGGTGTTGGCCTATTCGACGCTTTCGCAGCTTGGGTACATGATTTTCGGCCTGGGATGCGGGGCGTGGATCGCGGCGTTGTTCCACCTGATGACCCACGCGTTCTTCAAAGCCATGTTGTTCCTGGGCAGCGGGCAGGTCATCGAAGGTTGCCACCACGAGCAGGACATCCGCAAGATGGGCGGCCTGCGCCACAAGATGCCGGTGACCTGTTGGACGTTCTTTATCGGTGTGCTAGCCATTGCCGGGGTGGGGATTCCCGGCATGGGGATCGGATTGGGCGGCTATTTCAGCAAGGATGAGATTCTCGCGGTCGCCTATGAGCGATCGACGGATTGGGGAATGGCTGCGGAGCCTCACGGTGACGCCGGGCAGTTGCACGACGTGCGCCTTGCATCCGACCAGGAGATTGACCACAGGACAGCGTCGCACGGATCGAGCGCGGGTGGCGTCGTACTCGTTGACCAGCATGAACGGCAACAAGTCGCGCTAGGAATGCCGTCGCTGCCGCGCTGGACGTTTTGGTTGGCCATTGCCGTCGCCTACATAACGCCGTTCTACATGATGCGTTGTTGGTGGCTGACGTTCTGTGGCAAGCCTCGGGATGCGCACATCTACGAACATGCACACGAATCCAAGCTGATGTACATTCCGCTGGTCGTGCTGGCCGTCGGGACCGTATTCTGCAGCTACTGGATGTTCCGTCCGTTGCTGGCCGACGCGGCTCCGATGGCTACGCATGCATCGATGGTCGTCGCCCTCGACGGCCATGCGGCTGAGGCCAGCCACGCGGCCGGACTCATGGTCGGCCAGCAAGCCCACGATGCCGTGAAGTGGCTGGTCGGGTTCGCGTTCGTCGTCGGCTTCGGCGGTGCGTGGTTCATCTATCGTCGTGGGCTGGGAGTGGCGGAGCGGATTGTTCGCCTGCCGGGGGTGAGCCTGATCCACTGGGCGCTGTGCGAGAAACTGTTCTTTGACCGTGTATACGATACAGTTCTCGTAGGTGGGACCAAGACGTTGCTGGCCCATACGTGTCGTTTGTGGGATACCTACGTGATCGACATGCTGGCCAACCTGTCAGCCAAGGTCACCGAACGGGTAGCGGCGTTCACCGGCAATGTACTCGATGCCCATGGGGTGGACGGGTTGATCAACGGAGCGGCGGACACGGCCATGGACCTGGGTGCGATGATGGGTCGTCCGCAGACCGGGCGGATACGAAACTATGTGCTCTTCGCAGCCGGCGGGGCGGTGGTCATCGTTTCGGCAATCGTATTCGGCGAAGATTTGGTCCGAGTCAAGGACGCGGTTCTGGGGCTTGTGGGGACACCGTAAAGGGATCGGAACGTCGTGGGGAACCATCTACTTTCCTGGATCGTCTTTCTGCCGTGCATCGGGGCGGTGGTCTGTCTGCTGGCCCCGAAGACACGGATCAAACACGTCGCCGTCTTCTTCTGCGCTCTGACGTTCGTGGTAACGCTGTTGTTGTTCAGCAGCTTCACCGGCGACGGAGCGACCTTCGACCGTTACGGCGGGCTTCACCAAGTCGAACGAGCCGAGTGGATTACCGGTGAGAACTTCGCCATCGAGTACTACCTCGGCGTGGACGGCCTCAGTTTCCCACTGGTCATCCTGACCTCGTTCGTGGGCTTGCTGTCGTGTGTAGCCAGTTGGAACATCGACAAGTGGACAATCAACAAGGGGCAGCGAGCCTACTTCATTCTGTTTCTGCTCCTGGAAACCGGAATGCTGGGCGTGTTCGTCTCCCTGGACTTCTTCCTGTTCTACATATTCTGGGAAGTCATGCTCCTGCCCATGTACTTCCTGATCGGCGTCTGGGGTGGAGCGCGCAAGGAATATGCGGCCATCAAGTTCTTCCTGTTCACCCTGGCCGGCTCGGTGCTGATGCTGGTCGCCTTGCTAGCCATGTACTTCTACAGTGCGGACGCCGTTGACGCTGCCGGCGGTGCAGTGGCCAGCGGGTATCGTGATGGAGTCACGATCACGCAGGGCACGTTCGATTTGATCGAGCTGGCCACCAACCCGACGATTCAGGCGCACTTCGGATCGGCCGGCACGTTCTTCCTGGGCTTGAAATTCGGCACGGTGATGTTCATGCTGCTGTTCATCGGGTTCGCCATCAAGCTGCCCATGTTCCCGTTCCACACCTGGCTACCCGACGCCCACGTCGAAGCGCCGACCCCGATCAGTATGATCCTGGCCGGCGTGCTTCTGAAAATGGGCGGATATGGGTTCCTGAGGTTGTGCTATCCCATCTTCCCGCTCGGTGGTCACTACTGGGCGTACACCCTGGCGGTGATCGGAGTGATCAGCATCATCTACGGTGCCCTGTGCGCCATGGCCCAAACCGACTTCAAGAGGTTGGTGGCCTACAGCTCGATCTCCCACATGGGTTTTGTCACCCTGGGCGTGGCGGTGATGACCGAGACCGGATTCCAGGGGGCGATGTTCCAGATGATCGCCCACGGCATCAGCTCACCCATGTGCTTCTTTCTGGTGGGCATCATCTACGACCGGGCACACCATCGGGAGATCAATCGATTCGGAGGGTTGTGGCTGAGCATGCCGAAATACGGCTCGATGGCCACGATCGGGTTCTTTGCTTCCCTGGGATTGCCCGGATTGTGCGGATTCATCGGTGAGATATGGGTATTGTTGGGCGTGTTCGAGGCTCGGGAAACTTTCGGTTGGGCAGTCCCGATCGCGATCCTGGCGGCCACCGGGGTGATTCTCACCGCCGGCTACATCCTGTGGCTCATCCAACGCGTCTACCTGGGCAAGGCTCGAGAAGAGCATGCCAGTTTCCCGGAAGCGTCGGCACGCGAGATGTTGATCCTGGTTCCGTTCGCCGTCTTGGCCATCGCCCTCGGTGTGCTACCAATGCAAACGCTGTTTAACTTCATGAACGGAACGCTGAAAGTGATGATCGAACACGTAAACAGTATCCAGGCGATGTTGGGATAGCCCATGCGGACGCTGCACGAGATAGCTTGCTCATGAATACACCCTCACTACTCGCCGAGAGCTTCTGGGTGCCTTCCGGGCGGGAGCTGTTTCTGTTCTCACCCGAGTTGGTCCTGGTGGGGACGATCGTCGCCCTGCTCGTGGTGCCCTTGATCTGGAGGCGAAACGCCTACACAACGGCTTCGATCGCCTTGGTCGGCGTCGTAATGATGGGGATTATGGCGCTGCTGGTTGCTCGGGAAGTAAGCGGCGGCGGGCAAAGCGGGCTGTCGCCCTCGCCCCTGTCGGGCATGCTCATCGCCGACAGTCTGTCGGTCTTTTTCAAGCTGATCCTGGCGCTCTTCTTCACGCTGGTGGTGGCTTTGTGGTGGATGGGATCTGGCCGGACCGAACGCGACGCCCCCGAGTTCTTCACCCTCCTATTGGGCAGCGCCTTGGGCATGGCCCTGATGGTCAGCACGCAGAACATGCTCATGATGGTGATCGCCATCGAGTTGGCCTCGCTGCCCAGCTATGCGATCGTGGCCTTCGACAAGCGGAACCGGTTGGCGGCTGAGGCGTCGCTGAAGTACGTCATCTTCGGATCGGTTTCGGCGGCGATCATGTTGTACGGGGCGAGTTTGCTCTACGGCTTGTACGGCTCGCTCGAGTTCTCGGTGATCGGCGCCGGGGTCTACGAATCGCTGCTCGCGGGGACCGATCGGGCAATCATGGGGGCTGCGTTGGTGTGCCTCTTCAGCGGGATCGCCTTCAAGATCTCGGCTGTACCGTTTCATTTTTGGTGTCCCGACGTATTTCAGGGTGCCCGCATCGAGGTGACCACGTGGCTCAGCGTGGCCAGCAAGGCGGCAGGGCTCCTGCTGCTATTGCGATTGGTTCAGGTGTTCTGCAACCAAGCCATCGGGGATCCGATGACGGTGTTCTATCCGCTGGCGTGGTTCATCGGGATCGTCGCCGCGGTCACTTGCACGTGGGGCAACTTCGCCGCCTATAAGCAGACCAGTGTCAAGCGCTTGTTGGCCTACTCGTCGATCGCCCACGCCGGCTTCATGCTCATGGCGGTGGCTATCTTCGCCAAACCGGACGCCACCGGCGGTGCAATGGGGGGCTCGGCGATCAGCGCCGTGCTGCTTTACCTTCTGGTCTACGTGTTCATGAACCTGGGCGCGTTCGGCGTCACCGCCATGGTGGTCTGGGCTACAGGCAGCGACTCGATCAGCAGCTTCACCGGGCTTGTGCGGCGTTCCCCGGGCCTGGCGATCCCCATGGTCTGTTGCCTGATATCCCTGGTGGGCTTGCCCCCGTTTGCGGGTTTCCTGGGAAAGTACTGGGTGCTGGCGGCGTTGTTCGAGCACAAGGACGCGTCGTCGCATCTGTTTGTCTTGCTGGCGGTCGTCGGCGTGTTCAACACGCTGTTTAGCCTCTACTACTATATGCGGGTGATCGTCCAGATGACATTGAGGGATGACGATCAGCCCGCGTTTTCCTCACCCCTGGGCGGAGTGGTGATCGTCAACCTGTGTGCGGTCGTGCTATTGGGAATGCTGATCTTCGCCGGCCCGCTCAAGGCCGGCACCGATCGGTACGCTGCCAACCTGTTCACTACGCCGGTCGCCGTGGCCGATGCCCATGCCAGCTCCGATCGTTGAGGAATCCCCGGACATGAACCCCTCCCCTGCCGTCGACGTGTTGGACGCACTGCTGGCCGCCGAGTCGCGCAGCCTGGTTCGCCATCTCGACTCCGCAACCGTGTTCGTTTCCTGGGCGTCGGCGGACGACGCCGAAGCCGTCCGGGCCATGGTGGTGGAGGATGCACAACACGCCGACTTGCTAACCAAGACCATCCTCGAACTCAACGGCAATCCAAGCCCACTGGGGTACGACCCAGCCGCGGCCGGGATGCACTACCTGGAACTCCATACGCTGCTCCCACAAGTCGTCGCCGGCGAAGCGTTGCTGGTCGCACGATACGAGGACGCGGTGGGGAGGGTGGCCGACGAACCGGCCGCCGCAGAGGTGGTCGCCCGCCTGCTCGCCCGCCATCGATCACGGGCCGACCGACTACGCACCCTGGCGATCACCCGTCAGCCAAGCCAGGAGCCCGGCTAAGCGACTCAGACCCCAGGCTGATTCGGTCGTTGGGCGTCCAGCGCCAGATGATCGCCCGGGAGGGCAGGAATATCCGCCCACACAGACCCGCTGCGCACTTCGGATGGATAGCGGACGGCGGCCGCCTTTTCAGAGTGAATACACTGACCGGTATCGAGGTCGAAGGCCCAGTCATGCCACGGGCAGCGTACCACGGCCCCGTCCACCTTTCCGCCCGCCAGATTGCCTCCGGAATGGGGGCAGGCATTGTCCAGCACAGATGCACGTGGTGGGTTGTCCAGTCGAAACACGGCCAACTCTCGACCGAAACACTCCAGGTAGACGCCGCGATCCGGCGGGCAACGGTCCCATTCAATCAATCGAACCCAGCCCATCAGGTTTACCGCACAGTCAGCGAATCACGCTTCGGGCTGCATTGCGCGTTGTGACCTAGATTGCAGATCAAAGTGTCGGACATCCGTTGGGTTGGGCAGCCTGTATTCGAGCCTCCCAGGTAGTGTCGCGCGCCGCGCCCGCTGCCCTTGCTGTCGGAGGCTCAACCCCTCCCGATAGGCACATTCCAAGGAGTTTGATTTAGCAACCCCGGTGCCCCGATAGCTCCGATCCACTTGGCCAATTCCACCGGAAGATTCCTGGCCACGTTCGGCTGATCCCGGAGGGCATTACGCAGACTCACCGCCCGTTGGGCGGGCTTGACGATCTTCTCGAGCAGATCCTCGGCCCGGAACATCAGTCTTTCGAGTAGCTGTCTCTCGGCCGGCCTTGTCGCCGGGTTGAGGTACTTGGTCGCATAGAACTTCAGGAAGCTGGCCAGATCGCGAACGGTCTGGACACGTTGGGACTGAGTGAACTGTCCATGATGGGGCTCGAGTAGGGCGAACGCATCGATCTCTGCACGCTCGACGACGTTACGACCGGCCCGAAAACGATCGGTTCGAGCGCTCAGCACCGCACCGATGGCGCTCACCGAGTCGGCTACCTGATTGGGATACTCAAGGGCGCGATAGATCGCCCCGACAATCACGCCGTTTTCCTCGGCGACGCCGGCAACACGGAGATCCGCGATGACCGCCCGCGCCAACTGGGCGTTTGGGCCGATCCGGTCGCGCAGACTACGAAGCCCTTCGGCACCCAAGTAGCGAACCGCCTCATCAGTAGACCGAAGTGCCATCTGCAGTCCGGGTAGCGTTTCGACGCGACTCATGTAACGCAGCAGGCGTACCAGGGCCCGTGCAACTTCGGGCCGAACCGCGTTGTCATTGGATAAGTGATCTGCAAAAAGAATGGCCGCCCGCTCGGCTAGGCGAGCCTCGAATGCCTCAGTGGCCGCCCCCTGTCCGAAGAGAGCCTTGACGACGCCCCAGAGCGTCTGTTCCACTTGGGCGAAGTTGTTGGCCTTGCCCTCCTGCAGAGCGGCGACCAGCTCACCAACCCGGTCGGCGAGCCACTGGTCGAGAATGGGATTGTCATCCAGCCCCAGCGACCCGTGGGTCTTGAGCTCCAGGAAAACGGCGTCGTCGCCGGATTGAGCGCCGGCCGGGGCTACGCATGAGACTCCCAGCGCCGCCACCAACGTCCACGTACAGGTCAATCTCATTTAGTCGATCCGGAAAGCGGTGGCTCGATATCGAGCGGCGATCTTAGCCAGTGATGCCTGTCGGCCCTGGGCTACACACTATGGACTCTCATCACACACCCGGTCAGATCGGCCCGCAGCCGACCGGTCGACGATGTTCGAGCCGGGCCTGTGGGCCGTAGTTTCACGATTCCGCCGTCGGGCGCACACGCCCCTTCGGGCGGACTCGCCGAGACGCCATCCCCGCCCAGGCTTGGCCAGTCTAGCCCGGGTCATCTTGCAGTGGCGGGTTCCCGATGTCGCCCACCCACTGGCCGAGGCAAGGTACTGGGTTCCCGCCACCCCTGCAAGCCTCGTGCCCAGCCAACCGGTTGGGTGGCGGATCGGGGCACGGCGGTTGATCCGATCGCTGTTGACGCCTCAAAAAAGGCTCCCCATAGTATGGTCAACTGAAGGGGGCTTCTCGGCGTAAATCGGAGCCCGGACGTCCGTAGCCGCCCGAGTTGAGGTAACACGCGGGGCCACGTACCCGCCGAGGACGAGCCGGACCGACCCACCTGGCCGGTGTGATGTCCGTACCGGCACTCCCGCAAGATGCACCACCGTCAGAAGATTCATGGCCAAGTCCGACGCGATTCCCGCTCCCACGGTTCGACGCCTGAGTCTCTACTTGCGTCAGCTCGAGCTATACCGCGAGACTGGGTTACGCACCGTTTCCAGCAAGCAGCTCGGTGAGTCCCTGCAATTGACTGATGCCCAGGTGCGTAAGGATCTGGCGGTCTTCGGACACCTAGGCCACCCGGGGATCGGATATCGCGTTGAGGAGATGATCGGGAGGATACGACGGATCCTAGGAACTGATCGTGTCTGGAACGTAGCCCTGGTGGGAGCGGGCAACCTAGGGCGAGCGTTCGCCAGCTATCGCGGATTCATCACCAAGGGATTTAACATCACTGCAGTCTTCGATGCTGATCCCAGCAAGATCGGCACGGTGATGCCGGGTGCAGACCCGGTGGTGGTCCAGCCGGTATCCGAGCTTGCGGCGACCATAGGTTTGCGAAACATTGACCTGGCCATCCTGGCGGTTCCGATGTCCGATGCCCAGGCCATTGCCGATCAATGTATGCAGGCCGGCATCAGCGGTATTCTCAACTTCGCTCCCATGGCCCTGCGGGTTGCACCCGGGGCCACGATCATCAACGTGGACTTGGCCGTCCACCTCGAACAACTCTCCTTTCGGGTTTGTGAACTACGTCGTTAGGCGCCCGCCCCCGCCGTATCTGCCCATGACCGTTGGCCGAACCGTCAGCCCCATAATGGTAGGGAGGCGGATGCGATCTGCAGGATTCCAGGTCGATATCACCCCAAACGATCGGCCTGCGGTGGTATCCTCGATCAAGCCTGACCACCCCGCCGCCGAAGGCAAGAGGGGGAGCACCGTAGATCGATGCTCGCCGGGAGGGTCCGCGCGCGGGCAACCACGACAAAGCCCGACGCGGCGCGATGGACGGTCTGCGGTAGAAGATCTATAATGACACAGCCTCGGGCTGAGCCCGTCGAAGAAGCGCAATGACCAGGCAACGATGGCGCTTGGAGATGGGCCTTGGGGAATCGCCGGGTTGGGGTGCGAGTTGGGAATGGTAGTATCAGTCGCGTGCCGACGCCCGTCAGGTGTAGTAGGAGGAACTATGGCTACTGCTGAACGTCGCTTGTTGCGGTGGTTTGTTCTCGGACTGTTTCCGGTTGTGGCATGGGCGACTTTGCCCATCGTGCAAGCGGCGGAGGTCGACCCCGAACCCTCGGCCCGGGCGTCGCAGGGCGAGTGGTCTGAGATCGTCGCCCTCACCAGTCGAGGTGAGTTTGAGCTGGCTAACCAGCTGGTGGGCGACTTGGGCGACAAGTTCCCCGGCGCTGCCCAGGCCCAAAAGTGGCTTAGCGACTTCCAGGCCATGCAGGCGGAGCGGCAATCGGCCAATCGCGTGGATTTCGAGAAATACGTTGGCTACGCCCAGCGAGCCCACGGCAAGGATAACCTCGATAGGGCGCTTTACTCGGCCTGCCTGGCGATGGACAACAGCGACGATCCAGAGTCGTTCCAGAAAGAGGCGTGGCTCGGCGATTTGGTGGCCGATGCGCTGGCCCAAGCGTCCCAGCACCGGTCCGAGAGTGAATGGCGCGAGGCGGCTGGACTCTACGACCAACTCAGCTACCTCTACGAGCGCAACACTGAATACAAGAAGCGACTGCGGGAGTGCTACACGCATTTTCGTCTGGAGTACATGTACCGCAAGGACAGCAACTGGGCCGAAGCGCTGGAGGGTATCAATCAGGAGATGGCCCGCGACTCGTTCTGGTATCTCGATAAATCTTACGTGGAGAAGGCCGACTTCGGCAAGATGGCCATCGCAGGTCTCGAGCAGCTATTGCTGCTGGCCCGCACGCCCGGGCTGCGCGACGTGTTTCCCTCGATGGACGACGAGTTGGATCGCGACGAGTTCGAGAAGCGGCTCGAAAAGCGAATCGCCGAAGTAGGCCGCTTGACGCCCGTTCGTCGTGACCATGCCATCGACTACTTCCGGGCAGCCTTGCGAATCAATGGACAGACGGTCCAACTTCCCGAGGCGCTGATCATCAGCGAGTTCATGCGCGGGGCCCTGGAGACGCTGGCCGCTTTTACGTC
>JADFPW010000019.1 GCA_022562105.1 Planctomycetota bacterium | reverse complement strand
GAGCAGTCTGGCCGGCTTCGGATTTCTGCATGACGGAAGCGTCGACTCGCTGGCCAGGTTCATGTCCGAGCCGACGTTTATCTTTCAAGAAGGCGCCGACGGCCCGCCGGAGGAACTGATCCCCGGAATGGTGGCCTTGATGATGGCCTTTTCGGGCTCGGACCTGCCGCTCGAGATCGGCATCCCCATCGGTCTTCCGGGGACGATGAGCAACGACACGCACGCGGCGGTCGGTACGCAAGTGACGCTGAACGCAGGGAATCAAAAGGATCCCACCACGATGGCACGGTTGTTGGCCATGATTGACCTGCTCGAACAAGAGCCGGACAACATCCCTGGGCCCGAGGTCGCCCTCGTTGCCAAGGGGATTGGGGACGATCTTCAACGTGGGTACTACTACCTCGGAGGTCAAATGCTGCAGTCAGATCGGCAGGCTGAAACCGTCACCGTCAATGAGCTGCGTCTGGCAGTGAGGGCGGGTTCCGAAGTGACATTCACGATGGTGCCCGCGGGAACCGAGCTTCGCATCGGTGTTGATCGCGATGGGGATGGGTTCTTCGATCGCGACGAACTTGATGCAGGCAGCGACCCGGCCAACGCGTGCAGCGGCCCAGCCGGCGAAGTGCCTCAAGGCGATGCCGACTCTGATGGGGACGTGGATCTCTTCGACTATGAAGCGTTTGTCGCGTGCGTCGGTGGACCGTCCACAGCCGCGAACCAATTCTGCCGGTGCGCATTCGATTTTGACGGCGACGGCGATGTCGACTTCTTGGATTTCGGCCAGCTACAACTTGTGTTCGTAGGGGAATAGGAGCCGAATCATGCTCAATACACTCAAGCGCACGATGCGCGTTTCCGGGACATCAGGGTTGATCGTAACGATGGCGATCTGGGGGCCGGCGTCGGTTTGGGCTCAATGCCCGGCGAACGAGTCGGCCAAGTTCACCGCCGATGACGCCGCGTTCCGTGACATGTTCGGCGGGTCCGTCTCGCTCAATGGCGACACCGTCATCGCTGGGGCTGCGTTCGCCGACGGGCTCTGCCCCAGTCCAGATCCACCTCAAATCCCGGATGACCTGGATTGCGGTGCGGCGTACATCTTCCAAGTCGATGCCGACAGCCACTGGGGCCAGGTCGCAAAACTCACCGCCGCCGACGCCACCGCGTTTGACGAGTTCGGGAACTCCGTCTCAACCACTGGTGATACCGCCATCGTCGGGGCTCATCGGAGCAACGAGGCCGACACCCTCTCCGGATCCGCCTACATTTTCAGGCGCGACTTTGGTGGGCCGGACAACTGGGGAGAGGTCGTGGAACTCACCGGCTCCGACACGGCCGCGTTTGACGGCTTTGGCAGATCCGTCTCGATCAGTGGCGACACCGCCCTCGTCGGGGCATGGGGCAATGAGGACGGCGGCACCGAATCCGGCTCAGCCTACATCTTCCAGCGCGACGTCGGCGGGACGGAAAACTGGGGACAGGTCGCAAAGCTCAACCCCTCCGACCCCACGGGCGCTGACTTTTTCGGCTGGTCCCTCTCCCTCAGCGGTGATACCGCCCTCGTCGGGGCATGGGGCGTCGACGACTACGGGTTCGAATCCGGCGCGGCCTACATCTTCCAGCGCGATTTCGGCGGGCCGGAAAACTGGGGCCAGGTGGTCAAACTCACTGCCTCCGACTCTGACGTGCTTGACTGGTTCGGCTTCTCCGTCTCGCTCAGCGGCGATACCGCATTTGTCGGCGCTTTGTCAAACAACGACGCCTGCCCCGATAACATAAGCTGCAACTCCGGCTCGGCGTACATCTTCCAACGTGACTTCGGTGGGCCGGACAACTGGGGAGAGGTCGCCAAGCTCACCGCATCCGATGCCGCGAAATTTGACAGCTTCGGTGCCGCCGTCTCGCTTAGCGGCGACACGGCCCTCGCCGGAGCCACTCAAGACGACGACGATGGTCCCCAGTCCGGCTCGGCCTACGTTTTCCAGCGTGACGCCGGGGGGGCAGACAACTGGGGCCAAGTCGTCAAGCTCACCGCCACCGATGCCGACTGGGTTGACAACTTCGGTGTTTCCATCGCCCTCGACGGGGAGACTGCCGTCATCGGGGCTTGGCTAGACGACGAGGCCTGCCCGGAGGATCCGGACTGCAACTCCGGTTCGGTGTACATATTCGACTGCGGGTTGCCCGAGATACAGACCATCTTTCCCGCCAGTCAGCAACGGTTCACCAACGCCTCGGTGAGTTATGAGCGGTGCGGCAATCAATCGGTCGTCGGGGACGCGGCAGAAGGGTTTGATCCCTTCGACAGTGCGGTGGATACACAGCTAACGTGTAATCAAGGTTGGGTTCTGGTGGCGGCCAGCCAACAATCGCAAATCGACGCATCATCGATGGCCGGCTCGGGGGACTCGTTCATCAAGACGACCGGGCCGGATCCGGGCACCGTCACCGTCGAGGGCGACTCCGTTTTCCAGGTGACGTTTGAGTTGCCCTCGGTGATCGCCTTCGCACTCGAAGGGGTGATCAGCACCAGCGCTTTCGATTCGAACGACGACTTGCAGGTCGGGGCCGAAATCTCGCTCACCGGCCCGGGCCCGGAGATCATCTTTTCGCACTCCGTCAGTGCCGGGACCAGTGACACGATTGACCAAGTAGGCGCGTTGCACCCCGGCCTCTACACGTTGCTCGCCACCGCTGAGATCGGGC
Source organism: Planctomycetota bacterium (assembly GCA_022562105.1). Lineage (GTDB taxonomy): Bacteria > Planctomycetota > Phycisphaerae > UBA1845 > UBA1845 > JADFPW01. Next base: position 20,499 of record JADFPW010000019.1, on the reverse strand, counting down.
TTGAAGGCGAAGTGCCGGGAATCGCCGTGGGTGAAAGCTCGTTCGAGTTCACTATCGAGTTTGCCCTCTTCGCTGATCTGGATCTTGACGGTGACGTGGATCTCTTGGACTTCACCAATTGGGTGGATTGCCTCACCGGCCCCGACAACGGCCCGTACCCGGAGGGTTGCCGGGTATTTGACTTTGACGTCGACGATGACGTCGACTGGGCCGACTTTGCTGCCTTCCAAATCGCGTTCACGGGGAATTAGAAGGTCGAATCATGCTCGACGAATACAGATGCGCGCTGCCTAAATCCCTCGCATCGAGGTTGCTGGTAGCGGTTGGGTTCTGGGGGGCAGCGCCGGCGAAGGGTCAGCCGGGTGAAGCCTGTCCCGGACCGCTCTTCGATAACCCAGAGTACTGTGTGGGCGGGCGCCCGGTGTCCGTGGCCACCGGCGATCTGGACGGTGACGGGAACGTGGATCTGGTGGCGGGTAAGGAATACAACCTGTCAGCTGACTCGATTGCGGTCCTGTTCGGTCGCGGCGACGGCACTTTCGGAGATATGGCCACCTACGACGGCGGTATCGAGGTCTTCGCCGTAGCCCTCGGCGACCTGGACGCCGATGGCGATCTGGATCTTATAGCCCTGTCTGCCGGAGGCATTGGGCAGTCAGGAAAGTTCACGGTCTTGCTCAACACAGGCCATGGAACCTTCTTGGTTCATATGACCCACGGCGTCGGTTCCGATCCATATTCGATGGCCCTTGGCGACTTGGACGGCGACGGCGACCTCGACCTCGCGGTTGCGGACCTCGCTAGCAATGGTGTTGCGACGTTCCGTAACGACGGTGACGGCACGTTCGTCCAATTCATCGAGACCTACCCTACCGGCACGTCCTTTTCTATAGCCATCGGCGACCTCAACGGCGACGGGGCCAACGACTTCGTAACCGCCAATTGGTACGAGAACGGACTTTCGGTCAGGCTAAACAATGGGGACGGAACCTTCGGCCGTTCCGTCACTTACGCTTCCGGCCCCCTGCCTCACTCCGTGGCGATCGGCGATCTGGACGGCGACGGTGACCTAGACCTGGTGGTCAGCAACGCGGGGACCCCCTGCGAGATCGGCACCACCGTCTCGGTGTTGCAAAACAACGGAGACGAGACTTTCTCCGCTCCCGTCGCGTTCGACGTCGGTGACATCCCTTTTGGCGTCTACCTGGCCGATTTGGACGGCGACGGTGATCTCGACTTGGCCGTGAGCAACTACTGGAGCGACGAGGTCTCGGTGCTCTTGAATAACGGTGATGCGACCTTTGCCTCTCAAGTTACGTCTTCAGCCGGTTCAGGACCGTACGACGTAACCAGCGGTGACTTCAACGGCGACGGCCATCCGGACCTGGCGCTGGTGAATCGCCACGGCGATACACTGTCCGTCCTGCTCAACTTGGGCGACGGGGTCTTTATGGACGTCGTGGTGCAGGACGTCGGCCTGAAGCCGGTCGCGGTGGCGATCGGCGATCTGAACGGCGACGGCAATCTCGACCTCGCCGTGACCAATCGCATGGAACCGTTCGCTGACGGCACGATCTCACTGCTGTTCAACCTCGGAGACGGAACCTTCCAGAAGCAAGTTGTGCTTGACACGGGCGATGGTCCTGAGGGGATCGTGATCGGCGATCTGGACGGCGACGATGATCTCGACCTGGCCGTGAGCAACGTGGATGGCGACAGCGTCTCAGTCCATCTGAACAATGGTGATGGAACATTCGCCGACATGGTCACATACTCAACAGGATTCTTATCTTCCCCCATAAAACTGGCCATCGGCGATCTGGACGGCGATGGCGATCTGGATCTGGCCACAGCCAACGCCGGGAGTGATAACGTCTCTATCCTTCTAAACACGGGTAACGGAACCTTCGCCGATCACGTGACCTACCCGGTCGGCGTATCCAAGCATGGCCATAGTCTGCCTTACTCCATCGTGCTCGGGGATGTGGATGGTGACGGGGACCTCGACTTGGCGACGGCCAACCTCGAGGCGTTCAATTATTCCGTTCTCCGGAACAACGGCGACGGCACCTTCGGCGACGAGGCGACTTATCCGCTCTTCGCGCCTGAGTCCGTCGCCTTCGGCGATCTGGACGGCGACGAAGATATCGACCTCATCATCGCCTCCAACGGTTTGGTCTGGATCAGCCTCAACGACGGTGAGGGAAACTTCGGCGCGCCGACCTCCTATGTATCTTGTTTCGCAGCGTTCTTCGTGACCACCGGCGATCTGGACGGCGACGGCGATCTCGACGTCGTGGTCACCGACGTTTCCCATGTGGTCGGATTCCTGCCAAACAACGGCGACGCGACCTTTGGGGAGGCCGAGTTGTTCCGTGTCGGTGGCCCAGCGTTTGGAGTGGCCGTCGGCGACTTGAACGGTGACGGTGCGCTCGACTTGGCCGCTCCGAACTTCGAAGGCGACAGCGTCTTGATCCTGTTGAACAGATCCGCGAACTCTCCGGGCGACCTGGACAACGACTGCGACGTGGACCTCCTCGACTTCGCGGGGTTCACGGACTGCATGTCCGGGCCCGAAGGCGGCGTTTTTGTCGGTTGCCAACCGTTCGATTTCGATGGCGACGACGACGTGGACATGGCGGACTTCGAACTGTTTCAAATCGCGTTCACGGGGAATTAAGGGGTTGAATCATGTTCGATGAATACAATTGCACGTTGCGTAGGTTCTCTGCATCAGGGTTGATCGTAGCGTTTGGCTTGTGCGCGGCGGCAGCGCCGGCGAACGGTCAGGCGCGTGAGGCCTGTCCCAGAACGCTCTTCGAGAACGAAGAGTACTGTATGCTCAACCGTCCCTTCTCCGTGGCCACCGGCGATTTGGACGGTGACGGCAACCTGGATCTGGTCGTGGGTCGCAAGAGAAACTTCCCAGCGCTTGCTCAGTCGATTGTTGTCCTGTTTGGTCGCGGCGACAACACTTTCGGAGAGATGGCCACCTATGACGGCGGTGCCGCGGTGACCGCCGTAGCCCTCGGCGACCTGGACGACGATGGCAATCTGGATCTTGTAGCCCTGGACGCCGGAGGTGGAAAGTTCACGGTTTTTCTCAATCGAGGCGAAGGGTTCCTCTTTTTTCATATGACCCAAGGTCTCGGTCTCGATCCACAGTCAATGGCCCTTGGCGACTTGGACGGCGACGGTGATCTCGACATTGCCGTAGCGATCACGGGCAGCAATGCGGTTGCGACGTTTCGTAACAACGGTGACGGCACGTTCGTCTTCATAGCGAGCTACCCTACCGACACGCCCCAAGCGATAGCCATCGGCGACCTCAACGGCGACGGGGCGCTCGACTTCGTGACCGCCAACTGGTTCCAGCACGCAGTATCGGTCAGGCTCAACAATGGGGACGCAACCTTCGGCAGTTCCGTGATCTACGATTCCGGCACCCGACCGTCCTCCGTGGCGATCGGCGACCTGGACGGCGACGGTGACGCAGACCTGGTCGTCAGCAACCAGGGAACCCCGGAAGACATCGGCACCACCGTCTCGGTCTTGCAAAATAACGGCGACGGGACTTTCTCCGCTCCCGTCCCGTTCGACGTCGGTGGTCGCCCTACGTGCGTCCGCCTGGCCGACTTAAACGGCGACGATCGTCTCGACCTGGCCGTAGCCAACCTGTGGAGCGACAACGTCTCGGTGCTAATGAATAACGGTGATGCGACCTTTGCCTCTCAAGTTACATATTCAGGCGGTTCAGCACCGTACGCCGTAACCAGCGGTGACTTCAACGGCGACGGCGATCCGGACCTGGCGCTGGTGAATCTGTTCGGCAATACACTGTCGGTCCTGCCCAACCTTGGCGGCGGGGTCTTTCTGGACGTCGTGGAGCACGACGTCGGAGTGAAGCCGGTCGCGGTGGCGATCGGTGATCTGGACGGCGACGGTGATCTGGACCTCGCTGTGACCAATCGCGTGGGGGTGTTCGTTGACGGCACGATCTCGCTGCTGTTCAACCTCGGAGACGGATCCTTCAAGGAGCAAGTTGTTCTGGGCACGGGGGACGGTCCTGAGGCGGTCGTGATCGGCGATCTGGACGGGGACGATGATCTGGACTTGGCGGTGAGCAACCTGGATGGCGACAACGTCTCAGTCCATCTGAACAATGGTGACGGAACATTCGCCGACGCGGTCACCTACGGAACAGGATCTTTCTCTTCCCCCATAGAATTGGCCGTCGGCGATCTGGACGGCGACGGCGATCTGGACTTGGCCGTAGCCAATGCCGAGAGCGGCAATGTCTCTATCCTTCTCAACACGGGTAACGGAACCTTCGCCGATCACGTGACCTACCCGGTCGGCGGAGGCGACTTTAGCCTGCCTTTTTCCATCGTACTCGGGGATGTGGATGGTGACGGGGACCTCGACTTCGCGGTCGCCAACATCAAACCGTTCAATGTTTCCGTTCTCCTGAACAAGGGCGACGGCACCTTCGGCGACGAGGTCCTTTATCCGCTTCTCTTGCCTGAGTCGGTCGCCTTCGGCGACCTGGACGGCGACGGAGACCTCGACCTCATCATCGCCAATGAATTCGTCTGGATCAGCCTCAACGACGGTGACGGGAACTTCGCCGCGCCGATCTCCGTGCCATCTTGTCGCGGAGCGTTCTTCGTGACCACCGGCGACCTGGACGGCGACGGCGATCTGGACATCGTGCTCACCGACAATTCCAATACAGTCGGATTCCTGCCAAACAACGGCGACGCGACCTTCGGGGAGGTCGAGTTGTTCCGCGTAGGTAGCGTAGCGTTTGGAGTGGCCGTCGGCGACTTGAACGGCGACGGTGCCCTCGACTTGGCCGCGCCGAACTTTGAGAGCGACAGCGTCTCGGTGCTCCTGAATCAATGCCAAGGCGCATGCGAGGGCGACGCCAACAGCGATGGGACCGTCGGTCCACTCGATTCAGGGTTCGTCTTGTCGCGTTTCGGCTGTGAGGTTGATGGCGGTGATCCCGATTGCGATACGGCCGATCAGAATGGCGACGGGATCGTCGATCCGCTGGATGTTGGGTACGTCCTGGCCCGGTTCGGCCCGTGCCGGTAGCGATACGTGCTCAGGCAGGTGCCCCAACCTGTTCGTGAGAAAGGGTTGGAGGACGGACAGGCGGCCCCGAGACGCTGCGGATGATGTGGACGTCTCCAGACTCCCATCCGTCCCCCGCCCTTCGCTTGGCGAAGAACGGGGCGCCGGTGCTACTGCCGCCCGGGGGCCTAGACCGGCCGCAACAGGGGTCTGAATGGGATGAGAAAAAGCGTTTTCGTGATTTGTTGGAGCACGCGACTTGGCGTGCTCCAGCGTCGACCTTTAGCGGACGAACTTGGCGAGCCCCCACGTTCGACGCGTGGAAGGAGGATGAGTGATGTCAAGTTACAAGAGGATTTACAACGTTCTAGTACTGGCAGGCTGCGGGGTGGTGCTCGCCGGGGCGGTGCACAAAGCTCGGGGACAATGCTTAGCCCATGAGCATGCCAAACTTAGCGCCGCCGACGGCGGGAATTTCTTCGATACGGTTGCAATCAGCGGCGACCTGGCCGTCGTCGGGGGATCAACCTTCGACGAGCTTGGAGAAAGCGCGGGGGCCGCATTCGTGCTCCGGTTCAACGGGAACGAGTGGATCCCGGAGGCCACGCTAACCGCCTCCTACCCCTCTCCGTTCGACAGTTTTGGGCGGTCCGTGGCGGTCAGCGGCGAAGTGGTCCTGGTCGGCCGAGAGACCGACTACGGTGAGGGAGCGAATTCCGGCTCAGCCTACGTGTATCGACTCGATGCCGAGAACTCAGAGTGGATTGAAGAGGCTCTGCTCACTGCTTCCGACGCACAAGTGGGCGACTTCTTCGGGGTGTCGGTTGCGATCAGCGGCGACGTGGCGTTGATCGGGGCGACCTGGGCGGACGACGCCGGGTTGAACTCCGGGGCGGCCTACGTCTTGCGCTACGACGGAACCAACTGGATCGAGGAGGCTAAGCTAACCGCCTCCGACGCGGCTGCGTCTGACGACTTTGGTGATCCCGTGGTCATTTCCGCCGCCGGCGATGTGGTCGTGGTCGGGGCGACCGGAGCCGGTGGCGGCGCCGCCTACGTGTACCGCAACAACGGGATCAGGTGGATTGAAGAAGCCAAGCTTGTCGCCTCTGACGGCTCCTCGCCGCTCGACCGTTTCGGGGCTGCCGTCACGATCAGCGGCGACGTGGTCATGGTGGGGTCGTCCGGCGACACCGATTCCTGCCCCCCGGACACGCCATACGGTGAGTGTGGCTCCGTCTACGTTTACCGTTTGGACTCCGGTGAATGGATCGAGGAGGCCAAACTAACCGCCGCCGAGCCCACGTCGATCGCCCACTTCGGTAGGTCTGTTTCGCTCAGTGGTGAGTTGGCCCTCATCGGAACCCCGCACGATCAGACTGACGAGCCTTTTCTCGGGTCCACCTACGTCTTCAGATTCGATTCAGGCCAATGGCTCGAGCAAGCCAAGCTCACCGCCTCGGACGCCGTGCCCTTTGGCGAGTTCGGCGAGTCCGTGGGCATCAGCGGCGACCTGGCCGTGATCGCGGCTGGCCCGCCTGACAATGGGAATTTGCAAGTTGGGGCGGTGTATGTATTCGTCGCCCTGTCCGACTGCAACGGCAACGTCACGCTGGACCTGTGCGACATCGCCGACGGCACCAGCCAGGACGACAACGACAACGGCATTCCGGACGAGTGTGACCCGTGTGAGGGGGATGCCAACGGCGACGGTCTCGTCGATCCCCTCGACGGTGGATTTGTGCTGGCCCGATTCGGCTGCGAGGTGGGAGCCGGGGATCCGGACTGCGATTCCGCTGATCAAAACGGTGACGGCCTGGTGGATCCGTTGGACGTAGGTTTCGTCCTGGCTCGCTTCGGTGGTTGTCAGTAGGTTCGCGCTACGCTGAGAGTTTCGCGTACCGTAACCATCCGACGCCCGGGCGGACCGGGAGCACGGACCCACAGGCTACTGACCTACCGACCAAGGAATCCAGACGAGAGGCGAAGCGACGACGGGAATTGTGAAGGAGGTTCAACATGCGTCGCGATCGCCGCGAACTTGAAGGGTGCATGGCACTGGGTAATTGGCTGTTACTAACGATGGCGGTTGGGGCCGGTCCGTCCGCGATAGGACAAATCCCCGCCGCGTGCGTCGCACCGCTCCTCCCGAATCCGGAGTATTGCGTGGTCAAGAGACCGCTCTCCGTGGCCACCGGCGATCTGGATGGTGACGGCTTCCTCGATCTGGTGGTACCGTTGCAGTTTGGCCCCCTCCCCGAGACCCTTGCAATTCTTTTCGGTTGCGGTGACGGAAGTTTTGGCGACCCAGTGACCTACGACGGCGGTTTCGAACCGTTCGACGTAGCCATCGCCGACCTGGACGACGATGGTGATCTGGACATCGTCGTCCTGGATGCCGGAGGCTTTGATCTCGGCGGGCCGCTGCCCGGGGAGTTCACCGTCTTGCTCAACGACGGCGACGGAACCTTCTCCGTCCACCAGATCCACGGCCTCGGTCTCACACCGCAGTCCCTGGCCCTCGGCGACCTCGATGGAGACGGCGATCTCGACCTGGCCGTCGCGGTCACCGGCGGCGATAGCGTCGAGACATTCCGCAACAACGGCGACGCAACGTTCCTTTTGATCGCTGAATTCCCCACCGACGAACCCCAGGCGATAGACATAGGCGACCTCAATGACGACGGCCTAGGTGACTTGGTTGTAGCCAACCGCCTGCTGGACGCGGTATCGATCTGGATCAACAACGGAAACGGGAGGTTTGGCCAATCGATCACCTACGATTCCGGCACCCGACCGACCTCCGTGGCCATCGGCGACCTGGATGGTGACGGCGATGCCGACTTGGCCGTCGGCAACCACGGATCACGCTCTGACCATGGTACTACGGTCTCCATCCTGCTTAACAACGGCCTGGGGGTTTTCTCGCCCCCAACACCACTGGACGTCGGTGAATCCCCGACGTGCGTGCACATCGCCGACCTGGACAACGACAACGATTTAGACCTGGCGGTGACCAATCTCTGGAGCGATGACGTCTCGCTGCTGCTCAACAACGGCGACGCCACCTTCGCCCCCCAATTAACCGCCTCAACCGGTTTCGGTCCCTATGCCGTCACCAGCGGCGACTTCGACGGCGACGGAGACCTGGACTTGGCGGCCGCAAATTGTTTCGGCGACACACTCTCAGTGCTGCTGAACCTCGGCGACGGAAGCTTCCAGGACGTCGCAAATTTCGACGTGGGCGACGAGCCGACCGCACTGGCGATCGGCGACCTGAACGGCGATGGCGTTGCCGATCTCGCCGTCGCACGTCGCGGCGAGAATTCCGAACTGGGGGGCGTATCCATCCTCCTCAACCTCGGGAACGGATCCTTCACAGAGCAGGTTTCGTTCTCTACAGGGTACGCCCCCGAGTCCGTCGTCATGGGCGACCTGGACGGCGACGGCGACACTGACCTGGCCGTAGCCAACTTCGTCAGCAGCGACGTCTCAATTCTGCTCAACCGCGGTGATGGCTCCTTTGACGACCGTGTCACCTACCCCACGGGGAGCGGACCACAGGATTTGGCGATCGGTGATCTCGACGGCGACCACGACCTCGACCTGGCCGTCGCTAACTCGAATGGCGGCGACGTATCCATACTCTTAAACAATGGTGACGGCACGTTCGCCGACGATGTGACCTACCCACTCAACGACGGCGCCTTCAGTATTACTTTCGCCATTGCCCTCGGCGATGTGGATGGTGACGGAGACCTCGACTTCGTGACCGCCAACATCAAGCCTTTCAACGTGTCGGTGATGTTCAATCAAGGCGACGGCACCTTTGCCGACGAAGTCCTCTACTCCATCTTCCTGCCCCAGTCCGTCGCCCTGGCCGATCTCGACGGGGACCAAGACGTCGATCTCATCGTCCTTAACCAGTTCATCTGGGTTTACCTGAACGACGGCGAGGGAAACTTTGCCACCCCCACCTCCTACGAGGCGTGTTTCGGCGCGTTCTTCGTGCAAGCCGCGGACATGGACGGAGACCTCGATCTCGATCTGGTGGTCAAAGACAGGTCCAACACGATTGGAGTTCTGCTCAACAACGGCGACGCCACCTTTGGCGTCGCCTCATTCTATCGCGTGGGCAGCGAACCCACGCAGCTCGCCGCAGCCGACCTCAACAACGACGGGGCGATGGACGTGGCCGTGGCCAACCTCCTCAGCCACAACGTCTCGGTCTTGATCAACAACACGGGCGCCGCCTCGGCCGATCTCGACGGTGACGGCGACGTTGACCTCGACGACTTCGCCCTGTTCCTGCTGTGCGTCGGTGGTCCGCAAAGTCCGCCCGCCGGAACCTGCCCTCCGGGGACCGATGCCGATTTCGACAACGATGAGGACGTTGACTTGGGCGACTTCGCGTTCTTCCAACGGTTCTTCACCGGCACGCTCCCCTGACCGGGCCCCCGCCATGATCGATCGCCTTACCGGAAGGGAAGCTGCATTCTCGGCCCGCCCATAGTGCGAGCGTGCCCACACGGTAGGCTCCAAAGGAGAACCGCTCTTTTTCAACTACCATCGGGGGATCCTCTCGGGGCGGCCCTCGCCAACCATCCTGATCCTCGATGAGGTGGGTAGCAGTCGCCACAATTGCACGAGGTGCGAACTCATGCCCAACCACAGGGCATCGTTGCAGCGGTAGGACTGGCCAGGCATCGTGGGCGAGCTGCAAAACATGATCCAGGGCACGGGGATCACTTCCAGCGGAGGATCGCTACCATTCGATCACTTCCTGCGGGAAGCGACCGCCCAATAGAGGCGTCCGCCTGTGACCGAGGATCCACCATTGGCAACGCCACTTTCTTGTCTCACGATGAGCTCATGCGACGTGGGTGGGACGACATCCTGGCAGCCCTCGAACACGCCGATGGCAAGATCTACAGCCCCGGCGGAACTGTTGGGGCTCAAGCAGACCACACGGGGGTCACGTATGGAGACGACGGGTATCGAGCATCGGGCGGGCGGCGATCACATTGAAGGGGTGGCCTCGTCGTCCGTCGTGCGGTCTGTGTAGCCGTCGACGATGTGCACGTCTTGACAGGCCATTGAACGTCGAACGAATACTCGGTTATCCTACACGGGCAGTTTGTTCCGGAATGAGACCGTCGCCGCCCGGGGCGAGGAGTACGCACTCATGGCGAGCAAAATTGGGATTTTCTGGCCCGGTGACTACCGGGCCAAGCCGAATGAACTGGCTCGGCACAGCGTCATCCAGGCGACCGAGCAGCTCGAGAAGGCGCTGGGCAAGCTCGGCCGATCGTCGTACCGGGTCGACGACTTTCTAACCAGGCCGCACGAGGCGATCGAAAAGCTCGGCCCCATCGACGATCCGCTGATCGGCGTTTGTGTTCACTGGTTTTACGGACCGCACACCTGCGACGGCGTCGTGGGCAAGAATAATCCGCTCCTGCTGGCCTCCAACTTCTCGGGCACCTGGCCCGGGCTGGTCGGTCTGCTGAATACCGGAGCGTGTTTGGAGAGCGTCGGGAGGGAGTTCTCGCGGGTCTGGACCGATGCCGGAGATTGGACGGCCGACGATGCATTCATGGAGCACCTGGACCAATGGTGCGCGAGCGGCCGCGTATCTTATCCGCAGGATGAACTGCACGATCCCGGGCCCGTCTCGCCGGCGGCTGGGGACCTTGCCCGGCAGGTGGCAGCGAGCATCCGGCGGCGGCGCGTGTTGGCCCTGATGCTCGGCGACACGTCGATGGGGATGATTAACGGCTACTTCGGTCCGCGGCTGCTCGGTCCGATTGGCTTTGCGGAGCACAAGATCGATCAGGCGTGGATCATCGATCGCGGGAGACGGATTGAGGAGCGGCGCATCGACGCCGCCCTGCAGTTCGTCCAAGACAAGGGTATCACGTTCCACTACGGAGCGCCCGGCGGCGAGGACTTCGACGAAAACGCCACCCGGGAACAGCTTCGCGACTACCTCACCGTGCTCGACCTGGTGGACGAGTTCAAGGCCGACTGCCTCGGTTGGCAGTATCAGCTCGGGTTGCTGTCACTTCGACCGCCGTCCGATTTTGCCGAGGGACTGCTCAATTCAGTTTGCCGGCCGGAATCCAACGGCGATCTGATCATCACCGCCACCGAGGCCGACCAGGGCAACCTGGTGCCCATGGAAATGATGAAGCGCCTGCTGAAAACCAAGGGGCTGCATCAGGCGGTCATGTTCCATGACCTTCGTTGGGGCGCCCAGCACGACGGCCGATTCGTTTGGGTCCTGCTCAACAGCGGATCCTGCGGGGCATACGCATTCAACCACAACCCGGATACGCTTGCTGGTGTGCATTCGTATCGGCAGCCTGCCGGTTACTTCCCGGTCCCCGGAGGTACGTTTGCCGGCGAAAGTCTGCCGGGGGAGATCACCTGGTCCCGGGCGTTTATTCGGGACGGTGCACTCTGGATGGACATCGGCCGAGGCGAAGTCGTCAAACTCCCGCCCGAGAAACGCGACGCCTGGTGGGCGGGGACCACGCGTCAGTGGCCGTTCATGGCTGCGTACCTGGGCGTGCGCCAGGACAGCGTCATGGCCCACTACATGAGCAACCACATCGCCGTGGCCTACGGCGACATCTTCGACGAGATGGTCGCTTTGAGCGCGGCCCTGGGGTTCAAGGTGCGGGTGTGGGGACGACGGTGACTCTTCGCCTCGCTCAGAACGGTGGGTGGCCCACCTCTTCAGAGGTGGGGGACACGAATTCGGTTACGGAATTCGCGTCCCCCAAGGCTAAAGCCATGGGCCACCCAACCGAGCCGCGACCGTGAGGGAGCGGTGGAGTCGAGTGAGGGCTCGGTAGCAGGAAACCGCTCCCTTACGGTCGCGGCTCGGATAACGAGATGTTGCAGTATCAATGATGCGCTACACTCGGCGCGAGCTCCATGACTAGACGCCAACAGTGCTTTCTCGGGGTCGACGTGGGGACCGGCAGCGCCCGGGCGGGCGTGTTCGATCAAGACGGCAAGATGCTCGCTCTAGCCTCGCGCGACATCCAGGTCTGGCGTCCCCAGGCGGACTTCGTGGAGCAGTCGTCGGGTGACATCTGGCGGGCCGTCTGTGCCGCCACCAAGATGGCCCGAAAGGACGCCGGGATCGCAGGTGAGCAAGTACATGGCATTGGGTTCGATGCGACATGCTCGCTAGTCGTTCTTGGAGCAAAGAACCAGCCCGTCTCGGTCAGTCCGAGTGGAAAGGACGAACGCAATGTCATGGTCTGGATGGACCATCGGGCGATCGACCAGGCGAAGCGGATCAATGCCTCCAACCACGAGGTTCTCAAGTACGTCGGAGGCTCGATTTCTCCGGAGATGCAGACGCCCAAGCTACTGTGGATCAAGGAGCACATGCCGCAGACCTGGCAGCGGGCCGGTCACTTCCTGGACCTACCGGACTACTTGACCTACCGCGCAACCGGCGACGCAACGCGCTCACTCTGTACGACGGTCTGCAAATGGACCTACCTCGGTCACGCCGATGGGGTCGGAGCCTGGAACGACTCGTTCTTCCGCGAGGTTGGTCTCGGTGATCTTGTCGACGAAGGATACCGGCGGATCGGCCAACGGGTTCGGCCGATGGGTGAACCGATCGGCAGCGGTCTGAACGAAGAGGCGGCCGAGGATCTGGGTCTGACTGCCGGGACGCCCGTCGGTGTCTCCGCGATCGACGCCCATGCGGGCGGTATCGGACTGCTTGGAGTACTGCTGGCCGGCGCCGCCCCGGCCGACGAGGATTGGGATACCCGTGTGGCGTTGATCGGGGGCACCTCCAGTTGCCACATGGCCGTTTCGCCGCAGGCCCGGTTCATACCCGGTGTGTGGGGCCCCTATTACTCCGCCATGGTGCCCGGTTTGTGGCTGAACGAAGGTGGGCAGTCCGCCACTGGAGCGCTGATCGATCATGTCATCTCTTCGCACGCCCGCGGCACCGAACTCTGCGAGGCGTCGAAGGCAACGGGCAAGAGTAGCTATGGGCTATTGAATGAACGACTGGCCAGGCTCGCAAGCGCCCACGCCTTTCCCGCCCGGCTCACGGATGGATTGCACGTGTTGCCCTACTTTCACGGCAATCGTTCGCCGCGGGCCGATGCCACACTTCGAGGTATGGTCAGCGGCCTGACGCTCGGCGACACGCTCGATGATCTGGCTTTGCTCTATTTGGCCACCATTCAGGCCATCGCCCACGGCACGCGGCACATCCTGGATACCCTATGTGCCCACGGATACCGCATCGACACGGTTGTGGCGTGCGGCGGGGGCACGAAGAATCCTGTCTTTCTGCAAGAGCACGCCGACATCACCGGCTGCCGGATGGTCCTTCCTGGTGAGCGCGAAGCGGTTCTGCTGGGATCGGCCATGCTCGGGGCGGTGGCGTCCGGTCACTACGACTCCGTACCGGTGGCCATGGCGGCCATGAACTCCGAAGGCACATCCATTGCTCCGGGACCGACAGCCGTTCGGGACTATCACGCGGCGAAGCACGATGTCTTCCTCCGGATGTACGAGGATCAACAGGCGTACCGATCGCTCATGCGGAGTGTAGTAAGCGAATGACCGGTGCGTGGCAACGAATGGACCAGCGTTGCACCGCTGCTCCGCGTTCGGTCGTCGTGGTGGGAAGGGCGCGCTTTACGGTGCTGACGCCGACCTTGATGCGCTTGGAATACGCTCCGGACGGTGTCTTCGAGAATAGACCGACGCTGTTCGCTGTTTGCCGCGAGCTTCCCATCCCTCCGTTTGAAACGCGACGCGAAGCAAAGCGAGTGGTCCTTGAAACCGAAGCCCTGACGCTGTGCTACACCGAGGACGGCGCACGGTTCAGCGAGGGCAACCTGCGCATTCGGCTCAGGAGCAAGCCGCCGACTGAGTGGAGGCCGGGTATGCTCAACAAGGGCAATCTCGGTGGCACGGTGTGTACGCTGGACGAGTGCAAGGGGCCCATCGACCTTCCGGACGGCGTGCTTTCGCGTGACGGCTGGTTTCTTCTCGACGACTCGGTACGTCCGGTCTTCGAGAAGGATTGGGTCAGCGCTCGGCCAGATGCGGGACAGCAGGACTGGTACTTCTTCGGCTACGGCCGGGACTATGCACGTGCCCTGAAAGACTTGACGACGCTGTCCGGACCGATCCCCCTTCCACCGCGATTCGTGTTCGGCAGTTGGTATTCCCGTTACTGGCCCTACCGGGCGGAGGAGTTTCTGGCGATCGCCGATGAGTACGCTCGGCAGGAGTTCCCACTCGATGTCATGGTGATCGACATGGACTGGCACTTGGACGGGTGGACGGGATACACCTGGAACCGCGAGTTGATCCCCGACCCCGAGGGCCTGCTGTCGGCGCTGCACCGGCGCGGATTGAAAACGACCCTCAATCTTCACCCGGCCGACGGTGTGCAGCCCCACGAAGAGGCTTATCCGGAATTCGCCGAGGCGATGGGGTCGGACGCAGCGGCCGAGAATCCCATCAAGTTCAACTGCACCGATCCGGTCTATATGAAGAACTATTTCGAGTTGTTGCATCATCCGCTCGAGGCCCAGGGCGTGGATTTTTGGTGGATCGATTGGCAGCAGAGCGCCAAGACGCCGGTGGCCGGACTCGCACCGCTCTCCTGGCTCAATCACCTGCATTTCTGTGACTTGCAGCGTGAACGACCGCCGCGGCCGAGCCGGCGTGGGTTGACACTCAGTCGCTGGGGCGGTTGGGGCAATCACCGCTATCCGATCCAGTTCTCCGGGGATACCCGGGCTACGTGGGACATGCTCCGGTTCCTGGTCGAGTTCACGGCCACGGCCGGGAACGTGGGGGCCGCTTACTGGTCCCACGATCTAGGCGGCCATTTCGCCGAGGGCCGAACCGACCCGGAACTCTTCGTGCGATGGATTCAGTTTGGTGCGTTTTCCGCCACGATGAGGGTCCATGCAACGCGTTCTACAGAAAACGACCGGCGTCCCTGGCTCGACGGAGAGCCGTTCACTTCTGCCGCCCGCGCCGCTTTCGCACTGCGGTATCGTTTGCTCCCCTATATCTACACGATGGCCCGGAAGTGCTACGATACAGGTCTGCCGTTGAATCGGCCCATGTATCTTGCCGATCCGAACCGTAGGATCGCCTACGACCTGCCGGATCAGTTCTACTTCGGCGACGACCTTGTTGTAGCTCCGGTACTGCACCCTGGGCGCGGGCCTGATCGTGTTGCGGAAGTACAGGTGTGGCTGCCGGAAGGCGATTGGTTTGATCTGACAACCCACAAGCACTACGCCGGCTCGCGCCGTCATAGGGTTCTTGCAGCCCTGAACACCATTCCGGTGTTTGTCCGCGCCGGTCATCCGATTCCCCTGGCTCGCTGGGGGAGATTGCGCTGTGCCGAGGATCTCGATCAGGTTCACCTGCGCGTCTATCCGGGCGCAGACGCCGAGACACGTCTCTACGAGGACGATGGCGAGAGCAACGGGTACCTTGACGGCCAATTCGCTTGGACGGCCCTGCGCTATACGGCGGCATCCCACCGTTGCTTTGTCCAGATCGGCCCTGCGACCGGAACCTACGATGGCATGCCGCGGATCCGATCGATCGTGGTCGAGCTCCCAGCGACGCAGCCGCCCATCACAGTCACCAGAGATGGCCGACCGATTCCCCGCCATCAATGGGAGTATGACACGTCAACAGGGACCACGACTGTCCGTATACCGCGGGTCACGTCCACGGAAGTTTGCGCCATCGTCATCGAGTTTACGGAGGAAGAGGCGTAGGTAGCGCGGGGTTCTATTGACGATCGATTGGTCCATGACACACACCCCAAGCCCATGGATCGCAATCCATGGGTTCGACGAGTGCCGCGCCCGATCAATCCTCTGAATCGTCCGGCCGCGGAAGCCGCTGCTCAACTGGTGGAAGCTCCGGTCCTCCCCGTCTGGGCGCGGCCAGGTAATAATAGGCGGTGCTGCTGTAATCATTGCTCAACTTGTTGGCGTGCCCGTGCTCGATGGAAACGTCAATGGACTTGCGGAAACGTATCGGATCTTCGATGTGGTAGCGGTACACAGATTGCTTACCCTTCCATTTCCACTCCTCGGTGCCGTTGTACAGCAGGACTCCGTGGTAAGGCGCAGTGTACTCCTGTGTGGGACAGAACGCGCAGTTGTACCAATCCTCCGTCCCGGTCCCGTGCAATGACGGAGGCCACGGCTGCCCGTCGATCAAGATCATGTCGTCGCCCTCACCGAACCAGTCGTTCTTCTGGCGTTTGAACACATCTACATCGAGGTGGGCACCGCAATAGATTCCGTCACCCGCGGTGTGAAGAATGACGTAGTTGTCCTTGTTCGAGCGATTGAGGCTGCGCGGATCGCCACCGTGGTACACTGTCTCTCGCCACTCACTCGGATCGCTGCGCCGCAGGTCGTCATATTCATCGCCCCAGCCGACCGTGGGGTTCTCACGACGCCACTGGATATGAAAGTAACCCTGACCTGTGAGGGCATCGGGCTTGTCATAGGCTTCGTAGTCGATGTAGAAGTAGAGCGGAAACGATGCGTCGCTCGGGTTCTCCACCTCGATTCGAGCCGCCTGGCGGAAGGGCATCGGCCAATAGCTGTTGAACCCGCGCCCGTCTTGCGGACTCATCTGCAAGATTGCGGTCACGAAGTTCTTGCGCTTGGCATGCCCCAGGCCGAAGAAATCGCCGATGGGACACTCCACGCTGGGCTCGTTGCAGTCATCCCAATAGAAACGCAGCACCACGCGGCGGAGGAAGTCCTCCTGCTCGAACCACATCGTCATCCAGATATGCCGGATGCAAGCCGGCCCGGGTATCTGGGCGATGGTCTTGGTCTGGCCCGGGCCAATCTGGACCCAATCGCGGTTTCCGCCGCTGGGATCGTAGCTGCTGACCCGTTTGCTCTGATAGTCGCGCAGGTACGGTAATCCTGCCAACCCGGTCATGGGGAACATAGCCGTCTCCATCCTCTGCCCGTATCCAACACCGACGCAGCCCGCTTGGTTTAGCCCTTGATCCCACTGACCACCACGCCGCGAACGAAGAACCGTTGCATGATCAGAAAGAAGATCAGGACGGGTATCAGCACGATCACGGCGGCGGCCATCTGCAGCGGCCAGCGCGTCGTCCCGTAGGCGTCCTTGAACACGGAAAGGCCCACCTCCAGAGTTCGCATGTTGACCGAGCTGGTGGCCAGCATCGGCCAATAGAAATCGGTCCACGTCCAGATGAAGGCGAACGCCGCCACCGTCGCCAGGGCGGGTTTAGACAACGGCAGGATCACGTAGCGAAAAATGCCCCAGTCGCCACACCCGTCCAGGCGAGCGGCGTCATCGAGGCTCATGGGAATCGTGATGAAGAACTGTCGCAGCAGAAAGGTTCCGAAGGCCGTGCTCAAATAGGGATAAGGGACGATAAGGCCCAGGTAGGTATCCAGCCACCCCAATCGCTGGACCAGCATGAACAAAGGCACGATCAGCACTTGTGCGGGGATCATCATGGTCAGCAGAAACGCGACGAACAAGCCGTCGCGACCGCGGAAGGACATCCGGGCGAACCCGTACCCGGCCAGCGAGCAGACCACCAACTGCAGAAACACCACCCCGGCGGTGACCAGGCAACTGTTGATCGCAAAGCGCCATACGGGAAGCTCGCCGAAGGTGAGCACGTAAACATAGTTCTCGAAGTGCCAACCGTCCGGGCGAAACAGCGTGGTCATGGTCGGCACCTGAGCATTGGACGGATGGAGTGAGGTAAACACCATCCACACCAGTGGGACTACGGTGATCCCCGCAATGAGCAGGAGGGCCGCATACGCCACGATGACTTTCACTGCCCTCATTTCGTTTCACTCCCCGCAGGGATCCGGTCAGTCGGCACCGACTCCCCGCAGGCCCCCTCGCATCAGCTTCAGCTGGATCAGTGCGACCACGACGATCATCGAAAACAATACATAGGACATGGCACTGGCCATGCCGATGTCGAACTTCTGCCACGCTTCTTTGTAGATGTGGTAGAGCACCACGTCGGTCGTGCGCCGGGGACCGCCCTTGGTCATTACGTAGACCGGGGTGAACAATTGGAAGGCGGAGATCGTGGTGGTCACGACGACAAACAGGATCGTCGGAGAGAGCATGGGAAGCGTGATGCTGCGGAACTTGTGCCATCCACTGCACCCGTCGAGCGCAGCAGCCTCGTACAGCGATTCGGGAATCCCCTTGAGACCGGCCAGGAAGATGACCATCCGCGGCCCCAAACCGATCCACAGACTCATGGCCACCAAGGAAGCCATGGCCCAGCCGGGTTGGGCGAGGAAGTTGGTGGATCCGTCAAACCCCAGTCGCTTGGCCACCGTGTTGATCAGGCCGACCTCCGGGAGCAAAATCCAGATCCACACCATCGACAGGGCCACTTGTGAGCTGATCGCGGGAATGAAGTACAGAGTTCGGAAGAGATGCACGCCGCGCAAGGGTTGGGCGATCAGCACCGCCACGGCGAGTGAAGTGATTACTCCCAGCGGCACGCTCACCACGACATAGACACAGGTGTTCCAGACCGCCGTGCGGAAGAAGGGATCGGCCGCCAAGGCACCGAAATTCGCCAATCCGACGAACGGGTGTTCATCTTTCAGCAGATGCCATCGGTGTAAACTCAGATATCCGGCGGCCAGAATGGGGAAAAGTGCGAATACCGCCAAGTACACCGTAGCCGGAGCGATGAACAGGTAGCCGCGGGCGTTGTGTGGCCTCCCATTGCTCATGGCTCGCCCAATGCCCTGTCGATCAGCAGTGCGGTCTGGTGCAGGGACTCTTCTACGGTTACGGTTCCATAGAGAATATCTTCCATCATTTCGCGCCCCAATTCCTCGACGAACGGGTACCGCTCGACACGGGCGCCCCAGGGGGCGCGGGCCGCGGGCACTTGGCGAAGGAACGAGTCTTCGATCGGATTCCCGGCATAGATGGCGGCGACTTGTCTATGGGCTGAGATGGCCAACCCCGACGCGACCCGTCGTCGCTGCACGTCGGCACCGGTCATGAACTTAATGTACTGCCAGGCCAACTCCGGATGCCGAGTGTTCTCCGTGATGGCCAGCCCCGATTCATAGATAACCGTGACCGGCCTTCCTGTGTTGGTGGGCAGTGACACCACGCCGAAGTCAATCCCGTCAGCGCGATAATCGAGCATCATCCAATGACCTTTCAGGTCCATTGCCGCCCGACCGGCACGGAACAGGTCTATACCCAGGGCAGCCGTCTCGGCGGGTCCGGGGGCTGCATGGTGCTTGCGGATCAGATCGACAAGAAACTGTACTGCTTCGACGGTTTCGGGCCCATCGAGGTAGCCGGTGGCCCGGCTGCCGGTTTCGTCGAGCACGTCGCCGCCGTTGGCCCAAAGCCAGGGTAGCCATCCCGGCATCCAATTGATGAAGTTGAAACCGTATTGCCGCGGTCGGGCAGCCTTCTCCGAGATGACGGTCAGGGCGAGACTTGTTTCCAGGAACTCCGCCCACGTCCACCCGTCGTGCGGGTAGGGAACGCCCGCTCGGTCGAACAGCGTCTTGTTGTAGTAGATGACCATGGGGGTGAAATCGAGCGGGATGGCGTAGAGGGCGTCCCCGCGTCGGGCGATATCGGTGACGTTGTCGAAATAGGCCGCCAGCTCGAACGTGGCATCGCCCGCGATCATCGGAGTCAGGTCGCGGAGTACGCCATTATCAACAAACACCGCGGCCGAGGAGGCGTCCAGATGGATCACATCCGGCATACTGTCGGCCACGTGCATCATCATCAACTTGGGGGCGTAGCGGCCTTCACCCGGGATCAGTTCCACCTGAACATGGACGCCGGGGTGCTGGGCCTCAAACTCGGCGCGGAGGTCGCGCTCCAGGGCCATGAACGATGACTCGACCGCGGGACTGCCCCAGTTCGCCACGCGGAGCACCACCGCCGAATCTTCGTCGGCTCGACCACACCCGAAGACGCCGAGGGCAAGAAGCACGGACAGGAGGTGGTGACGGCGGTCGATCATGAGATTCGTACTCTTGGTCAGGAAGCAAGGTAGAATGTAGGCTGACGGTTGTCGAGCGCGGCTGGTCGGGGTGTTGCGGCGCAACCAGCCGACGTACAGGCCTGCGGGCCATGCTCGGCTGCCCGTGGCTCGTCACCGCGTGAGGAACCGGAACCTGGACGGGGATACCACGTGCTCAAGCCTGTCCCGATGACGAGGGTGCAGATCGACGACGAATTCTGGTCGCCGAGGCTCAAAGCAAATGCGGAGGTGACGATTCCGCATGCGCTGGACAAGTGCGATCAAACCGGACGCATGGCCAACTTTGACAGGGCGGCCGGCACGATGAACGGCGAGCA